>JANWXO010000271.1 GCA_025057295.1 Candidatus Binatia bacterium
GGGCAATTGCGGGGTCGGGGTGGCGCCATGCCGTCCGAGCGACAAGGAGATCGTCTCGTGGGACCTGGTCAATGTCGAAGCCATGCCCCACGATGTCCTCCTCCACGGCGTCGCCTGGGACGAGTGGGAGAGCTTCCCCGAATACATGCAGGCGGTTGCGCGGAAGGGCATCGCCGTGCACGTCGGCTTTCTCGTGCCGCTCTCCTGTTTGCGCTACTACGTGATGGGCGACGCCGCATCCGCACGTGCCGCTACTCCCACTGAGCTGGAACGTATGACCCTGCTGTTCCGGCAGGCGATGGCAGCGGGTGCATACGGCTTTTCTCTGAGCCTGCTCAACCAGCATATCGGCTACCAGGGCAAGCCGCTTGCCAGCCGCCTGGCGAGTCGGGAAGAACTCGGAGCCTTGGCCCGCGTCATGCGCGAGGTCGGACGAGGGGTGATCGAGATCGCCCTCACTCGCAGTGCGAGCGTGTTGGCGGATGACGAGCTGGATCTGCTCGTCCATGTGGCGACGGAGAGCCGACGCCCGGTGACCTGGCTGGCGCTGCTCGGACGTTCGGATATGCCTGGCGCCTATCGGACCGCCTTGGCGCGCATCTCTCCCTTCTTCCGCCAGGGACTCTGCATCCCGCCGCAGGTCACGCCGCGACCGATCCAGCAATACTACACCCTGAAGGTGCCGTTCATCTTCGCTAGCTTTCCCTCGTGGAAGGAGGCCTTCAACCGCCCGGTGGCCGAGCAGATCGCGCTGTACCGCTCGCCTGAGTTCCGTGCCGCGTTTCGCCGCGACCTGCAGGTCGGGGGCGCCATTTTCACCGGCCAGTGGGACCGGGTCCATGTGGTGCGGGTCGAGCACGAGCGGAACAAAAAATATCTCCACAAGAGTATTGCGGAGATCGCCGCCCTGTGGGACCGTGACCCGGTCGATACGATTTTGGACCTAGCCATCGATGAACAACTCGAGATGGGTATCTCCCTCTCGGTCATCAACACCAACCCGGACGAAGTGCAGGAACTCATCACCCATCCCCACGCGCTCATCGGGCTCTCGGATGCCGGGGCCCACGTCGATCAGCACTGCGATGCCGGCGTGCCGACCTATCTGCTGAGCGAATGGGTGCGCAAACGTCAGGTGCTCACCCTGGAGGAAGCCGTGCGCCGCCTTACCGCCGAACCCGCCGCCTTTCTGGGACAACCGACCAAGGGAACGATCGCCCCTGGAAGGGATGCCGACCTCGTCGTGTTCGACCCCGACACGATCGCTCCCTGTCCACCAGAATGGGTCAACGACCTCCCCGGCGGCAAACCGCGGCTCATCGAACGGGCCACCGGTATCGCCTATACCATCGTTCGCGGAGAGGTTGTCTTTGCCGGCGGAGCGTACCAGGGAGGACTGCCTGGGCAGATGATGCGACCATTCCCCCCTTCACCTTGACAAGGGCTCTTGCTCTGGCATATGAGGGCTAAAATGAACACTCACTCAGACACCCCATACCGGGATCGGAGAGGATGGAACGGGTGAAAGGACAGGTGTTGCGGAAAAGACGCAAGCCGACGTCTCAGGTGATGGACGAGCAGCGCTTGCTCGAAGGGAGGGAGCGCATCGCGGCTGCGGCGGCCAGCCTGTTTCTGGACGGCGGCTATCACAGCACCAGTGTGCGCGAGATTGCTTACAAGGCCGGCCTCAGCGTCGGCTCGGTGTTCAATTACTTTCGCAGCAAAGAAGAGATCCTGTTCTTCTTGTTTGCTCGCAACCAAGCGAGGTTCGAGGCTTCTCTGCAGGACCAGCGGGTCAAGTTTGCCCAGTTGAAGGAACAGGGGGTAGACCCACGGGAGCTCCTCATGCTGGCCTACCGCTCATACGTGCAGGTCATCGACGAGTCGCGGCGCTATACCGTGCTTGCTTACCAGGAGCTCAAGTCTCTGACTGTTGCTGAGCGCCGCCGCCTTCTCGAGGGCGAGGAGCGAATCCAACGCTTCATGGAAGAGGTGATTGCCTATGGGGTGGAAAAGGGTGTCTTCCCAGCGGGAGATATCGACCTCAAGGCTCACTGCCTGCTGGTGCTGGCCCAGGCGTGGGCAGTGCGCCGTTGGGCCTTGAAACGTTTTGCCAAAGTCGACGACTATTTTGCCACGTTGCAGCCGATCGCTCTGGGGATCGTGTGCAGCGAGACGCCTTCCCTCCATAGTGTGGAGATGGTGGCGGCTGCCGGTTCCCACAAGACGGCACCCGATGAGAGAAATGCGACTGTGGAGTGAAATCGTGTCCTTGTTCGGGCGAAGAACTTTCCTGGTGGTGAGCGTCGGGGTGCTGAAAAGCCTACCGGGTTCCGTACAGAGAGGCGCGAACGGAGCGGAAGACCTGGGCAGAGGGACCGACGCCCTTCCGGGCTATAGCTGCTGGGCAGCGTCGGTATGGCTGCGTCAGTAGCTCGGGGAACCCCGGGACGTGAGGAGGGGAGGGCTCGCGATGAGCCCTCCGTCCTGGGGAGGGACAGCTCAGGCCGCGGGTGGGGCAGATGGACAGCGTGCAGAGCTGGTGACAACTCCGGTGAGGAGGCACATGGCGGGATTTCTCTTTGATCTCAAAGTGCTCGAACTGGCCGACGAGAAAGGCGAATTCTGTGGCAAGCTCTTCGCCGGTGCAGGCGCCGAAGTCCTCAAAGTCGAGCCCCCTGGAGGGAATCCGACCCGGGCCTTCGGCCCCTTTTACCACGACACGCCGCACCCCGATCGCAGCTTGTACTTTTGGCACTACAACGTGGGCAAGCGCGGGGTGACGCTGAATATTCACACCTCCGAGGGAACAGCCATCCTGAAAGAGCTGATCGTGCGGAGCGACGTGCTGCTGGACACGCTTCCACTCGATACGCTCGCCGCGTTGGGGCTCGATTGGCCTGCGTTGCAGCAGCTCAACCCGCGGCTGGTCTATGTCGTGCTCACCCCCTTCGGTCGCAGCGGTCCCTGGCGCGACTACAAGGCGACGGATCTCATCCATCTGGCCCTGGGTGGCCAGATGATGTGTTGCGGCTATGATCCCCAGGCCGACGGGACGTATGACACCCCGCCGATCGCCCCGCAGATGTGGCATGCCTACCATATCGCTGGCAATCAGGCGTTTATCGCCGCCGTCGGCGCGTTGATCGGACGCGAAGCGACCGGGATGGGAGAGATGATCGATCTCCCCATTCACCAGGCTGTCAGTGTCTGCACGGAAATCGACGTCCCTTACTGGATCTACAACCGCACCCCTTGTTACCGGCAGACCGGTCGCCATGCCCAGCCGGCGATCGGGGCCGAGGTGCAGTTCCGCACCAAGGATGGGCGCTACTCCATCGTGCTGCCCAATCCTTTCCCGGGCGGCTACGAGACGTTGGTGGATTTTTTGGAGGAAAAGGGGCACGTCGGCGACCTGCGCGATGACACCTACGCAGATCCGCGCAACCGCAAAGGGCTCGCTTTTGCCCGCCATTTTGCCGCCATCCAGGCGGAGTGCGTGGCCGCCTTCGGCATGGAGGAGATTTGGCGAGAGGCGCAGTCGCGCGGCATCCCCTGGGCTCCGATCCGGCTGCCGGAGGAGAATTTGCACGACGAACAGTGGCGCGTGCGCGCGACATTTTGTGAAGTCGCACACCCGGAGCTGGGCGAAACCTTCACCTACGTCGGAGCGCCCATGCTGCCGCACGAGTGTTCCTGGCGCACCGGGCCGCGCGCGCCGCTGGTGGGGGAGCATAACGAGCTGGTGTACTGCGACCAGTTGGGGATGAGTCGCGCAGAGGTGGCCCGCTTGCGTGAACGAGGGATCGTGTAAACCCGGTCTCGGCACGCGCGTGAGGTGTTCGGAGGGGAGAACAGGAATGGCTCAGCGACCACTAGACGGGATCCGGATTGCCGACCTCACCTGGCTGCTGGCCGGAGCCGGCGGCCCACGCTTGTTGGCCAGTTTGGGGGCTGAGGTGATTCGCATCGAGTGGCGTGACCGCCTCGATTTTCTGCGCTACATGCCGCCGTTTGCCCCGCTGCCGCACGAGCGGGCAGAACAGGCGGGCGCGCTGGAATTGAGCGGTCTCAGTAAAGAGGGCGTCATGAGTGTGAACCGCGCCGGCTATTTCAACGACATCAACGCCGGCAAGCG
>JANWXO010000272.1 GCA_025057295.1 Candidatus Binatia bacterium
TACTCCGGCATATGGGATAGAGCTCGGTGATGAGCTGGTACATGTCCTGGCCCACGTGGGGTGGAGCGGTCATGGCAGTCGGGCTCACCGCGCTCTCTCCTTCTCGGGGACAAAATCGGGATAGTGCTGGTCTCGTGGCGAGATGATGCGCTCGGCAGGAGGCCAGACAATGGCAAATGCGGGATCGTTCCATCGGATCCCGCGCGCGCACTCGGGTGCGTAGAATTCCGACATCTGGTAGAACACCTCAGTGTTATCCTCCAGCGTTTGAAACCCGTGCGCAAAGCCTTCCGGGATATAGAGCATGCGGTAGTTCTCTGCTGACAGCTCCACCGCGAGCCATTGCGTGAAGGTCGGCGACTCGGGACGCAGATCGATGATCACGTCGTAGATCGCCCCGCGGGTGCAGCGGACCAGCTTAGCCTCTTCGTGGGGCGCTACCTGGTAGTGCATCCCGCGCAAAGTGCCCCGCCGCCGGTTGAACGAGATGTTGCACTGCACCAGGCGGGGATTCAGGCCGTGGGCGAGAAATTCTCGCTGGCACCAGGAGCGAGCGAAAAACCCGCGCTCGTCTTCGTGCTTGTCGAGCTCGATAATGAAGGCGCCTGTGAGAGCGGTTTCGAGGAAAAACATGGCGCTTACAGTACAGTGACTTCCGGAATGGGGATCACGAACCGGCCTCCCCATTGGCGGATATAGGCCATCTGCTCCATGATCTCGTCCTTCAAGTTCCACGGCAAAATGAACAGATAATCCGGCCTGGTGTGGCGGACCCGCTCGGGAGGATAGATGGGGATGTGCGTCCCGGGCAGGAAATGTCCCTGTTTGTGCGGGCTCACATCGACCGTGTAGTCGAGAAAGTCCGAGCGGATGCCGCAGTAATTCAGCAGGGTGTTTCCTTTTGCTGGAGCGCCGTAGCCGACTATCGATTTGCCCTGCTGTTTGGCACGGATGAGAAAGTCGAGAATGTGCCGTTTCGTTTCCTGTACTTTGTCGGCAAAGGAAAGGTACGTGGTCAGGCGGGTCAGTCCAGCTTCTTCTTCCCGCGCGAGCAGCTCTGTCACACGGGGGCTGAGCGGATGAGGAGCGTGCTCGGCATGTTGTACGTAGAGGCGGAGCGAGCCCCCGTGTGTGGGCAGTTCCTCGAGGTCGAATACCATCAGTCCGTGTGCCGCGAAGATTCTCTGGACCGTCGTCAGGGAGAAATAGGAAAAGTGTTCGTGATAGATGGTGTCGAACTGGTTCTCCTGTATGAGCCGCAGGAGGTGCGGGAACTCTACCGTAATGACTCCCCGAGGGCGCAGGACGATCGTCATCCCGCGGATGAAGTCGTTCAGATGCGGCACATGCGCCAGCACGTTGTTGCCGATGAGCAGATCGGCCTGCACTCCCTGAGCGACCAGCTGCCGAGCGGTCTCCGTGCCGAAAAACTGCATGAGGGTCGGGATCCCCCTGCGGATCGCCTCCTCGGCCACATTTCTGGCCGGTTCGATCCCGAGAACCGGGATCCCGCGGGCGACGAAGTATTGTAGCAGGTAGCCGTCGTTACTGGCGATCTCGATCACCTGATGATGAGCATCGAGTCCGAAGCGCTCGACCACCATCTCGGTGTAGGTGCGCGCGTGTTGGAGCCACGAGCTCGAATAGGAGGAGAAGTACGCATAGTCGCTAAAGATGTGTTCTGGACTGGCGAACTCCTGGAGTTGCACCAGGAAACAGCGGTCGCAGACGTACACGTGCAGGGGGTAGAAAGGCTCCATACACTGGAGCTGGGCCGGAGAGAGATAGGAGTTCGCCAGAGGCGACATGCCCAGATCGACAAAAGTGTACTGCAAGTCGGTGTCGCAGAATCGACAGCGTGTATCGTTCATAAAGCGGAGCGCCAGAAAAATTGGTCATCGATCTGCTGCGTGTGCAGCAGGTATTGGAGCTGTTTGAGGCGTGTATAGGCGCGAAACTCGAAGGTCTCGCGCGAGAGGGCGATGCGGGTGAAGAGCTCGCGCAGCTGCATGGCACCCTGGTAGGCATCGAAGCGGCAACGAAAGCCGGGGAGTTGCGCATGAATTTTTTCGAAGGAGACCCGATAGCTGCGATTGTCGCCGTCGCTGTTGCCGAATGTCAGCGCGCACCCAGGAAACACCTGCGCCACGATCTGGGCGATGTCTTTGATTTGATAATTCGCCTGCGTGTCTCCAACGTTGAAGATTTGGTTGTGGACCGCCTCGCGCGGGGCGGCGAGGGTGCAGGCGATCGCTTCACAGATGTCGAGCACGTGGACCAGTGGGCGCCACGGAGTGCCATCGCTGGTCATTGTAATTTCCCGCCTCGTCCAGGCGAGGCCTGCAAGGTTGTTCAAGACGATGTCGAACCGCATGCGTGGCGAGGGGCCGTAGGCAGTGGCGTTGCGCAGAAACGTCGGCGAGAAACGGTCGTCGGCGAGCGCTGCGACATCGCGCTCGACGAGCACCTTGCATTTGGCGTAGGCGGTCTGCGGATTGGTGGCAGACTCCTCCGTTTTATACTCGTCACCGGACCCGACGCCGTACACGCTGCACGACGAGGTGTAGACGAAACGGGTGATACCGGCCTGTTTACAGTTCTTCGCCAGCGCAACCGTGCCTTGATGGTTGATCTGGTACGTCACCTCGGGATTATGCTGCCCTAAAGGGTCGTTGGACAGTTCGGCGAGGTGGACGACAGCATCGAATCCCTGCAGATCGGCCGCGGTCACGAGGCGGATATCCTTGTTGATCACCGCCGAAAAGCGGGGCGCGGGGTGTTGTACAACCATCCCTCTCGATAGAATCCTGTGTCGAGACCGACGACGTTGTAGCCGCGCTCGAGGAGGAAAGGGATCAATACCGTGCCGATGTATCCATCGGCTCCTGTGACGAGAACGCGCATATCTGTCCTATCGGCAGGGAGGGTCGCCGCTACCAGATTTTCCACGGCGCCTTGCCCGAGGCCCACAGCTCTTCCAGGATGTTCTTCTCTCGTAAGGTGTCCATGCACGACCAGAAACCGTTATGGCGATACCCCATCATCTGTCCCTCGCGCGTGAGCCGCTCGACAGGATCGCGCTCCCATACGGTCCAGTCGCCATCGATATAGTCGATCACTTTTTCGTTGAGGACGAAAAAGCCGCCGCTGATCCAGCCTTCTCCCTTTTCTGGTTTCTCGCAGAATTCGACGACGCGGTCTCGCTCGAATCCCAACCGGCCGAAGCGGGCAGGGTAACGCACCGCTGTCACCGTTGCCAGTTTGCCGTGGGCCTTGTGGAAGTTGATCAGTTCCAGGATGTTGATGTCGGCAACCCCGTCACCATAGGTGAACAGAAACGTCTCGCCTGGTGTGAGCCAGCGGCGGAGCCGCTTGAGCCGACCGCCGGTCTCGGTGTACAAGCCGGTATCGACGAGATGGACCTTCCAGTCAGGTTGATTGCCGTCGTGAATCGTCGTCTTGCCGGTCGCCAGGTCGATCGAAAGATCGTTGTTCAGCGCGTAGAAGTTTAAAAAATACTCTTTGATCATCTCCGCCTTGTATCCCAAGGCGATGATAAACTCTTTCATCCCGTAGGCGGCATAGATGTTCATGATGTGCCACAGGATGGGGCGACCGCCGACCTCCACCATCGGTTTGGGACGCAGCACCGTCTCTTCGCTCAAGCGAGACCCGAACCCGCCAGCAAGAATGATGACTTTCATGGTGTTCCTCTCTTCCTTCATGGACAGGGATAGCACGGGAGCTGTTCGGTCTTATGAGTCACTGGACGTTGGTGACGGTTCTGCTGCACCCTTTGAAGGACTCAAGGGCAGAGGGTGGAAGACGTTGTGGCAACAGCGCACACCCCCCGAGAAAGGGTGCGAGCAGGAGCGGCAGATCGTTCGAAGGCACTGCCGACTCTAAAACATGTGGCGTGCTGGTGGGCGACCGGATGATATAGCTCCGCCCTTCAGGGACTTTTCCCTGTTCGACCCGAACAGTGTTGTCGGACTGGATAACTCCAGTCCATGCTCCATCCCCTCCCCTTGCCACCGCCTCGCGTTGCCACTTCCTTCCCTCCCTTCGTTGTCTGGCGATGCGTGGCGCGTCAGTAACGAATCTATTCTACGTCAATAAATATTCGATACAAGAT
>JANWXO010000273.1 GCA_025057295.1 Candidatus Binatia bacterium
CCGACAGTACCACCAGACCAGCCACATCCGCCCGCACGTGACGAGGGTCAGCGTGCCCAACCAGACGAGGAGCCTGGTCTGATCGACCACCGGCCACAAGACGGCGGTCACAATCACTCCGTTGGCGAGACTCGCCAGGACTGCCAACGGTGAGTTGGTGTAGAGCAGCCGGATCCGTTCGGCGAGGAGCTGAGGGGGATCAGCCTGATCTCCACAACGGCGGAGGGCATTGAGAGCAGGCAAAGAGGACAGCCAGGCCGCCAGCACGAAGGCAAGTCCTGGAGAGTCAGGGAGGGAACGCGTGTTGTCCATCGCTACAGGGAAAATCGGCGTCGGTGGGCAAATCTTAACTTCCGGGAGGCGTCGTGCGCCTGTCGTAGTGGAGACACACCACTGCGTTGGCGACGGAGTGGCTCAGGAACGCTGGTTTGCGGCGATGGCACCTGCCACGAGGTGGCAAAGAACCAACGCCGCAGTATTAGGCAGTATTCGGAGGTGGTGGGAGTCTGCTCCGTGCTCTACGACATGGCGTGCTCGTAGCTGGCGAGATACGCTGGCGGCACCTCGAAACGAAAGAGTTTGGCGGCGTTCAGCCCCAGGATCAGCGCCCGTTGGGTGTCGCTGAGACCGCCCATCTGGCGCTCGATCGCCTCGGCCGAGTGCGGCCAGGAGCCCTCGTGATGGGGGTAGTCGTTAGCCCAGAGACAGTTTTTCACCAAGTCGTAGGCGACTGCGAGGTCGATCCCTACCTTATCCTCTTGGAAGGAACAATAGCCGTGCTCGCGGAAGTATTCGCTGGGGAGTTTCTTCAGCTTGGGCCACACCCACATGTGGTGTTTCTTATACGCTTCATCCATTGCCTGCAGGGCCCACGCCAGCCAGCCGATGCCGCACTCGATAGCGGCGAACTTGAGCCGGGGGAAGCGTTCCAGCACGCCCGAGGCGCACATGTTAGCTATGGGTTCGACCGTCGGAGCAAGCGAATGGGAGACGTAGTTGATCACTGCCCCTCCGTCTTTGCGGGCGACACGTGGATCGCGTCCGGTGGAAATATGGAAGGTGATCGGCAGGCCGGTATCCTGAATCACCGCCCACAACGGATCGAACAGCGGGAGATTGTAGTTGGGATGCCTGGCATCATGAGGGCCGAAGATCGGCTTACAGGGCAGCGTCAGCCCGCGGAACCCCATTTTTGCCACCCGCTCGACCTCTTTGATGGAGCCTTCCAGGTCGCCAGTGGCAATGGCCGCCATCGGTGACATGCGGTCATTATACTTGCCGAAAGTCTCCCACGCCCAGTCGTTATAGACCCGGCACTGGGCCATAGCGAAGTACGGATCCGGTGTCGCCCACATCATGAGCCCTTTGTTAGGGAAGATGATCTCGGCGTCCACCCCGTCTCGCGCCATATCTTTGAGGCGTTGCTCAGGATCGGCCCCGGCTTTCTGCCGCTCGAGGTCTTCTCCCTGAAACACGGTGTCGTGCAATCGCGACCGCTGCCAGCCTTCAGAAATCTGCCATTTCACGCCGTTTTCGTCCACTTCGATGCGAGGCAGACGGTCGCGGTACTTTGCGTCGATCCGCTCCCTCCAAAGGTCAGCCGGCTCGTTGGCATGGCTGTCACACGAGATCATGAAATATTTGCGCGGGTCACCTGGCCGCGCCGTGCGCGGCCAGCCGTCGTGTCCGGGAGTGACGAGTCGCCAGCGGTTGGGCTCATCGATCACGGCTTGCATTGTGTCCTCCTTTCAGCTTTGCAGGTGCGCAAACGTATTGCCTATACTGTCCACATACGCCTGATCAAGTCCTCTCTGCGCTTCTGTACACCCCAGAAACTCTTCCTCGCCCGAATTATACCCGGTTCGGACAAGCGTTCGCTTCCAGGGGGTATGCCGACAGACGTGTCGCCGATTTTCCTCTGTGCCTGTGCACCCCGGTCAGGACGATCGTGCAACCGTCAGCGCGACTTCTTGACCGAACGAGAGCTCGAGCGTGTGCCCGTCAGGGTCGGCGATGAGCGCCCAGTAGCCCACCGGGTAGCCGGAATCCAACGGTCCGTAGCGCAAACGTCCTTCCCGGCGTGCCTCCTCACACAGGTGGTCGACCTCTGCACGTGTTGCACAACCGACTCCGAGGTGCGCGGAGGGGAGTAAGGGGTGAGCGACCTGTGGGACCTCGATCAGCACGAGCACAAACGGCCGGGTCCGGTCACTCAGCCACACCACTTCCGCTCCGGTCTGTGCGTCGGTGCGTCGATGGACGACCTGCATGTGCGCGTATTTGGCGTAGAACGCGATACTGGTGTCGATCTGCGTGACGGGCAGGGCGATGTGGGTGAGTCCGACGTCAGACATCACAGGCCTCCAGCGAGTGAACGGACACCACGCGTATGCTGATAGGTCGGTTCTTCTGCACTTTAGCGAAAGTGCGGGATCACCTTGGTGGCGAACAGCTCCAGGTGTTCGTTCATCTTGCTGACCGGATACCCCGGCGGGATCGTCCAGGTGTAGAAGCGCTGAAGCGGGACCTCGGCGATATAGTCTTTGATCATCTGCACCGCCATTTCGGGGGTGACAATGTTGAGCAAGCCGCTGGCCTTCAGCGCGGCTTCGTCCGGCAAATGCGGAAACAGGTATTGTCCGGCTTTGCCGAGCCACTCGGCGTACACATTGATCTGGTAGAGAACATGCGGGGCGATCTCGTGCCAGCTCTTCTCTGGATCGTTGGCCACGATCAGCCAAAAGTGGCCACCGGCCAGGTTGGGGGAGGTCGTGTCTTTCCCGAGAGTGCGGAGCTCGGTCAAGTACTGCTGGTAGTGGGTCTTCATATCCCCCGTCCCGATGTAGCCATCACCCAGGCGTGCAGCACGCTTGATGGCAGCAGGAGAAAATCCTCCGACCCAGATGGGCGGCCGCGGCTGCTGGACCGGCTCGGGGGTGAGGCGCGCCTGGTCGATCTGAAAATATTTACCCTGATAGGTGACGGTTTCTCCCTCCCACAGGCGGCGAATGATCTCGAGCCCTTCATCGGTCCGCCCGCCCCGTTGGGAACGGGGAATCCCCAGACCGGCGAATTCTTCGACCCGGTACCCAACTCCAACACCCAGCTCGAAGCGTCCTCCGGAAAGAATGTCGATCGTGGCTCCGTCTTCGGCCACCCGTACCGGGTGATAGAAAGGGAGCAGTAGCACACCGGTGCCAATCCGCATGCGTTTCGTTTTCACCGCGATCGCTGCCGCTTGGATGAGCGGCGAGGGAGCATGCCCGTCATCGGCAAAATGATGCTCCGTGAGCCATACATCGTCGTAGCCGAGTTGCTCGGCCCACACAATTTGTTCGAGCACCTCGGCGTAGATGTCCTGATAGCGACGTCGCCACTGCGGAGGGTTGCGAAACGCATACCACAGGCCGAAGCGAAGGCGCGAGGTCGTCGGAGTCATGCTCCCTCCCTGTTCTTGGGATGCCAAAGGGGGATTATGTTGTTGCTGGCGCCGCCTTGTCAATTGCAGCGCAGGGGACGGCGTTTTAGCTGTCCTCCTGCACGGAGGGAGCGGTCCGTGACCGCAAGGCGGGAAAGAGGGCGGACAGATGTGTGACTGCGACCACCCGCCACGTCCCAGCCGAGGTTTGGCGCATCTCCACGGCGACCTGTCTGCCTTTCTTGATCGGGACGGAAAAATGTATCAGGTCGCCCTCGCGGTCTCCTGACCACAACGCCGCGACCACCGCCAACGCCGGGATCTGCGGCAGTTGCCGGTTTGGATCTGTGACCGCCTGCTCTACCGCAATCGTCAGACCTGCCTTGGTGAGCTCGCGGGCAAAACCTTGGCGCAACCCTTTGCGGAGCGCCTTTGCGAACGACTGTGGCAGAGAGGGAGGCGTCGACCTGTCCTGCACCTCAGCGGCGACTTCGTCGAGGGCATGATCGAGGACACTGTCGAGGTCGACGTAACGCGCGAAGGTTGCATAGTCATGCGTTTCCAGTGCACGCTTGATGCGGTAGAGCGTATAGGACGGCGTGAAGGTCCAAGCATAGATCAGACCGAGAACGAGGAGGAAGAGACCGCCACCCACAAGGAGAAAGCGCCGCATACCGTGACCGATCATACTCCCCTATCATACACCCAAAA
>JANWXO010000274.1 GCA_025057295.1 Candidatus Binatia bacterium
AGGAGTTGAAGAGGGTCTTCCTGGCTAAAAATCCTTTTGAGGCGCCTTTTTTCCGATACGAGGCGCTGCGCATGGTCTGCGTCTCGCCAAAGCGAGTGTCCTATGCGAACGGTGTCTCCGATACGTTCACCGTCGAATTGTAAAGGATCGCTGTTCTAGTACCCCACAGACCAGACTGTTCAGTAAAAGCTCTGCGAACGGGGGCTTCTGACGGGCATCGCACACGATCCCTGTAGGGGTTCTGTATTCCCCTCCTCCCCGGTTCTCTATGATCGGGGAGGAGGGGGTGGGGTGGCAGCTGTTCTACACATCGGCGATGAGTCGCTCGACGTGGGAGCGGACCGCCTCACGGTCTAACCCCAAGTGATCGCAGACATAGGAGAAGGAAAACGGTTTGGTGCTGTCCTCTCGCACCCAGGCGAGGTCGGCTTCCCACTGTCTTTTTTCTTTCGAAGAACGTCCTGGCCGTTTTGGATGAAAGCTAGCAAGAACGTGCAACGCATCGGCGAGTACTGCCCACAGCAACAACCATTCGCTGCGCTGCAGGGTATTGTGGCGTGGGCGGATTTGGCTGGCTAAAAGGGCGTCCGGCTGGAGGTGCACCAGTTCGTGCTCGAGAGATGTGTTGGCAACGCGGAGCTGAGAGCGCGCTGCAGACCGACCTTTCATTGTCCTCCTCCCTGTAGCAGGGGTCGCGAGATTGCGGGCCACTACAATAGACACCGGCGGCAGGGATTTTATTCATCTCGGCGTGGGGAAGCGTGCACGAAGGACAGGGACACAAACGGCAAGGGAAGCAGCCGTCCAGGTCTCTGCCCTTCGCGGTGGAGGAGGTTAGCCGGCCTTTCGCAGCGCGAAGAACGAGCTAAAGGTGCCTCGGCGGGCGAGGAGGAGAAGGGTCTCTTTCTCCTTGCCGGCAGCGAGCGCTTTATTGAAGTCCTCGATAGATGAGACCGGTTGGCGGTTGACCTCTTCGATGACGTCTCCCGGCTGAATACCGGCGAGTTCAGCCGGGCTGCCGGGCTCGACCTCCGTGACAACTACCCCTTTTTGGTTTCTGTCGAGTTGGAACCGCCGTGCCAGCTCGGGAGTGATGGAGGCGACCGCCATACCCCAGCCCTCTTGACTCTCCTGCGTGCTCTCGGCTCGTTCCTGCTGCTCTTTCAGTTCGCCGAGCTTGACGGTAAAGGTCTTTTCCTTGCCGCTGCGCAGAACGGTCACTTCAGCCGTCGAGCCTACTGGACTGCGTGCCACAAGGCTGGGAAGCTCGTGGGAGTCTTTGATCCTCGTCCCGTTAAAGGCGATGATGACATCTCCCCGCTCGAGCCCAGATTTTTCTGCTGGGCTTCCCTTGGTCACCTCGGCAACGAGAGCACCCTGCGGTTCTTCTAGGCCGAAAGACTTGGCGAGCTCTGGGGTGACCGGTTGGATGCCGACACCAAGCCAGCCGCGCCTCACTTTGCCGGTTTCTCGCAACTGCGCCACGATGGACTTGGCCATGTCGATAGGGATGGCGAAGCCGATCCCGATGTTCCCCCCGCTCTGGCTGAAGATTGCAGAATTAATCCCCACCACTTCTCCCTTGAGGTTCAAGAGGGGGCCACCCGAGTTGCCAGGGTTAATCGAGGCATCGGTCTGGATGAAGTCATCATATGGACCAGCCCCGATGACTCGTCCTTTAGCGCTGACGATGCCCACGGTAACGGTCTGTTCGAGCCCGAAGGGGTTGCCGATGGCCATTACCCAATCCCCGACTCGCAGAGCGGATGAATCTCCCAGGGGGACTGTTGGCAGTGGCCCTTTGGGTTCGATTTTGATCAGCGCAATGTCTGTTTTGTCGTCGGAGCCGATCACTTTGGCTTCGTACTCGGCTTTGTCGGATAAGCGGACGGTGATCTTCTCCGCGTCGCCGATCACGTGGCTGTTGGTAATAATGTAGCCGTCCTCGCTGATGATAAAGCCAGAGCCGAGGCTCCGTTGTTGCCCTGGGGGGGGACGATCGCCAAAGAAACGGCGAAAGAACTCCTCGAATGGATCCTCCTCGAAAGGTTGACGGGGACCGGGACCAGGAAAGCGGAACGGGCGACGCCGTTCGACTTTCTGCGTGGTGGAGATATTGACAATAGCAGGAGAGACTTTTTGCGCGGTATCGGCGAAGGAGGGGAGAGCGTTACTCCGGCTCGCTTGTGCTGGCGAGGATTCCTGAGTTTTGCCGGAGCCAAAAAGATCGAGTGCCAACAGCGGTGGCGCGTCCAGACCCAGCGCAACACTGCAGAACAATGCGACTGCGGCGTTGCGGCCGAGACGCCAGGGTGTATCGGTCATGTTTTTACCCTTCTTTGCGTGGGATGTTCCATAGATAAAATCTTTACCCCTGCCGATCAAGGCGGTCATGCAAGAAGCTTGGGTGGCATGAGCAAACCAGCAGCAGCTGTAGGGTTGCTGGAGGGGGCGAGTGCGTCGCTATCCCCCCTATTCTTGTTCCCCTCGTTCTGCTTTCGTGCGCAGCTCGACCTGTTTGACAAAAGTCGGGACGACCGGAGAAAATTCGGGAGAGAGCCGGTGACGGATGGTTTTGGCCGCCTCGGAGGCCAATCGACGCAAGTCGGGCGACGGCTCGGTGCGCGAGAAGTCTTCGAGAAAGGCCAGTGCGCTATCGTTCCCGACCTCGCGCAGCGCAAAGAGCGCGACGCCGGTCGTGGGCTCGTCGAGGTCACGCTTCAAAAACTCCATGATCGGCTGCGCTCCGCGCGGATCGCCAATCTTGCCGAGCGCGATCAAGACTTTTTGTTTGACGCCAGGGTTCACGTCGCGCAGGAATAGCTGTTGCACGAGGACTGGGGTGGCATCGGTGGCGCGCAACTCCCCGAGGTACTCGATCGCTTTGATTTTCACGCGGATATCCACATCTGCGGTCGCACCGAGGAGATGTTCAATAGCTTTGGGGTCCTTGGAGTTACCCAGCGATTTGACTGCCTCCAGGCGGGTCTCGGGGCGGTCGTTCGAGAGTCGTCGTACCCACTCGGTGAGGTTGGCGCCTTTCTGTTTTCTGTTAATGCGATCGCGCACGCGATCTCCTGACAGTTGGGTGCCAATGCGTTCCCCCTGGGACAGAAACTGAGCCTGGGTAGGGACAGGAACGAAGCAGAGGACGGTCACGCACAATAGACCGTAGAGCAATCTAGAGGGTAACCTGGTCGAGCGGGACTGACACTGCATCCTTTCTCCTTTCCGTGTCACGAGTATGCGGCGTGCCATGGCTGCTCTGTTCTAGCTGGAACTTACGCCGAGAACAACGACTCTTGCTCCTCGCGGCGGAAGATCTGGATTTCTTCGGGGTATAAGCCGCCTTCGGGAATTTCTTTCAGCGGGGTCCCGTCACGCAGCCGCCCTTCGAGAATTTCTCGATAGCTGCACACGAGGTACCGATGTCCTTCCCGCGGTTTACTGGGGAGACGAGCCTGCTCTACCCGTGTATCCCCCTTCGCCTCGTGGCCGATGATGCGGATCACGTAGCGCTTTTTCATGAGTCCTTTGAGCGCACGAATCACAGAGGCGCGTGACAGCCCGGTCATCTCTGTCACTTCTGCGTAGCCAGCAGTGATCAGGGGCGTGCGGCGGAGGCCGATGGAGTGACGCCAGAGCGCACGGTAGACTTTCCATTCGCGCGGGTCCATCAATTTATTCAGGTCGTCTTCGAGCAAGTAGTCTGGGAGGCGTGGGGAGGGCTGCCAGGATGGGCGGCGGTTCAGGCGGATTTGAATATCGGCGCTTTCGGCCGAGGGAGAAGGAGGGGTGAGTTGATCGCTGGGTTCCCTTGCAGTCTCTTTTCTGGGCATAGCTCCCGACCCCCTGTGGTGATGCTGCAGTCACCAAAATGAGTATACTCACTTCCGAAAAATTGCAACCCTTTGAAGAGGGATTCGGCCGCGCTCCGTCAACTGCCCAGAACAGCCCCTCGTCAACGCGGGTTCTGTACGTCTATAGTGGGAGCTATGAAGATACGCGCGATTACGGTTGGTATCGAACCCGGAGTCCCGCTCAGCAGCCAACGGATTGCCGCAGCGGGTGCGTTTGCCCGGCAGCTGAAAACCCATTACCAGGATGCGGGGGTAGCG
>JANWXO010000275.1 GCA_025057295.1 Candidatus Binatia bacterium
CAACATATCGACATAGCGCGCCAGCAGGGTGGCCAGGAGTTCCTGCGGACTCGGCTCGTACAGATACTCGAGCGGCATCGTCCCGGGAGCATGCGCTTTGGGGACGATGGGGAGGATACGGTCAATCGTCGGGACTTGCACCAGTGCCGAGCGGAAGCGAGCGTACAACACATAGAAGGCGTCAGACTCCCCGTGCAGAAAGCGCTCGCCCATCTGCTGGCCGATCTCGTGCGCCAGCGCTGCCGAGAGGCGGCCAAAAAGGTTGATGTGGTGTGCCCTAATCGTGACCGGTCGTCGTCTGAAATGATCGAAGCCCCGGCGGCCAATGAGGGTCAGCGTGACCTTGCGCCCGGCATGTTCGTGCATGAAAGTTTCGGCGGCGCGGATCAGATTGGCGTTAAATCCCCCGCACAGGCCGCGGTCGGAGGTAATGACGAGCAGATCGATGTTCTGCTCCTCGCGCGGCAGCAGAAAAGGGTGCACCACCGTTTGACTCTGGGTTGCGAGGTTTTGTAAGACCGCTTCGAGTTTCTCCGCGTAGGGACGGGCGGCCAGGGCGGCCTCCTGCGCGCGACGCAGCCGTGCAGCCGAGACCATTTTCATCGCCTTGGTGATCTGTTGGATATTGCGAACGGAGGCAACCCGCCGACGAATCGCTTTGAGAGTAGCCATGAGGATCTACGCAGTGAAGCTGTCGTTGAACTCTTTCAAGGCGCTATCAATCTTGGCCCGCAGCTCATCGGTGAGTTCACGCTTTGTGAGAATGTCGGAGAAGATGTCGGGGTGACGGGTTTCCACAAAGCGGAACAGCTCCTGTTCATAGCGCTTGAGCGCGCTTTCGGGCAGATGATCGACAAAGCCGTTGGTCCCTGCATAGATGATGAGGATCTGCCGTTCTACGGGGAGTGGCTGGTATTGCCCTTGTTTGAGAATTTCGACCAAGCGGCTGCCGCGTGCGAGCAAGCGCTGGGTGGTCGGGTCGAGGTCGGAACCGAACTGGGCGAACGCGGCCATCTCGCGATACTGGGCCAGATCGAGGCGGAGAGAGCCCGCCACCTGTTTCATCGCCTTGATTTGTGCTGCCCCTCCTACCCGCGAGACCGAGATCCCCACGTTCACCGCCGGTCGAATGCCGGCATAGAAGAGATCCGTCTCTAGATAGATCTGCCCGTCGGTGATGGAGATGACGTTGGTGGGAATGTAGGCGGACACATCCCCAGCTTGCGTTTCGATCACTGGCAGAGCGGTGAGCGACCCGCCACCGTGGGCAGCACTCATTTTCGCCGCGCGTTCCAAGAGCCGCGAATGCAAATAAAACACGTCTCCAGGGTACGCCTCGCGGCCGGGCGGGCGGCGGAGCAGCAGGGAGAGCTGACGGTATGCGACAGCGTGCTTCGAGAGGTCGTCGTACGCCACCAGGGCGTGTCTCCCGCTGTCGCGGAAATATTCGCCCATCGCACACCCGGCATAGGGAGCGATAAACTGCAGCGGCGCTGCCTCCGATGCGGTCGCGGTCACGACGGTGGTATATTCCATTGCCCCTGCGCGGGTGAGGCGCTCGACCACTTGCGCGACGGTCGAGCGTTTCTGGCCAATGGCGACGTAGATACAGAATACGTCGCCGCCTTTCTGGTTGATAATCGTGTCGATGATGAGCGCGGTCTTGCCGGTCTGGCGGTCGCCGATGATCAGTTCCCGTTGCCCTCTGCCGATGGGGATCATCGAGTCGATCGCTTTGATGCCGGTTTGCAGCGGTTCCTTCACTGGCTGGCGGAACACGATCCCTGGCGCTTTGACTTCGATGCGCCGAGTCGTCTTCGCGGCAATAGGGCCTTTGCCGTCAACCGGCTGTCCCAAGGCATTGACGACCCGCCCTAACAAGGCCTCGCCAACCGGGACCTCGGCAATGCGGCCGGTGCGGCGCACCTCGTCCCCTTCCTTGATCGCTTGGATCTCACCGAATACGGCAGCACCGACGTTATCCTCTTCCAAGTTGAGCGCCAAGCCGTAAATATCGTTTGGGAAGAGCAACAGCTCTCCAGCCGCAACCCGATCCAACCCGTGGATGCGGGCGATGCCATCGCTGGTTGAAAGGACTTTCCCGGTCTCCCGTAGCTCTAGATGGGTCGTATACCCTTGAATCTGCTGCTTAATAATTTCGCTGATTTCTGCGGCACGCAGTTCCATGGTATCCTCTCATGGATCTCCTTCGCGAGATCACAGATTTTTACGCCTGCTGCACCAGCGTTTCCTCCAGTCTGTGGAGTTGCGTTTTGAGACTGGCGTCATACACACGGCCTTCGAGCTCTACTACAGCCCCACCCAGGAGGTCGGGATCGATTTCAACTGTCGGAACGACGGTCTTCCCGGTAAGCCGGCACAACGCTTCGACCAACGTGTCGAGCTCTTCCTGTCCGACAGAGGTAGCGAGGCGGATTGTTGCGTGCACGCGCCCCCGAGCCCGGTCATAGAGGGCACGGTACGCCCGCTCAATAGCGACCAGGTCGGCTAAGCGGTCATTTTCCGCCAGCACGCGGAGGAAGTTGCCAGTCAGGGGGTGCACGGCAAAGACTGCCGCGATCTGTTCCGCAATCGCTTTCCGTGCTTTCAGCGGTAATAACGGCAGCGCGAGAGTCTGCCGCAAGGTCGGATCACTGCATGCAACGGCAAGACGAGACAGTTCCGCCGCCACGGTTTCGGCTACCCCTTGCTCCTCGGCAAGCTCGAACACAGCTTTTGCGTAGCGTTTAGCGGCCTTCGTGCCCAGCACTGTTCACCTCAGCGGCGAGATTACGGAGAAAACGGCTGTGATCTTCCGGACGCAGATGAGTGCGGATCATCTCCGTTGCCATGTGGATCGCTTGTTGCACGACTTCTTGGCGGAGCATACGCTGAGCTTCTGCAGCTTCCCGTTGCGCGATCATGTGGGCTTCCGCCCGTATCCGTTCTGCCAAGCGGCGAGCCTCACTCAGCGTTTTCTCCTTTTCACGTTCCGCCGCCGCCAGCGTCTCCACGCGGAGCCGTTCCTGCTCAGCGGCCAGTCCTGCCAGTTTCTCTTCGTATTCTCTGCGTAACTCCTCTGCCTCTTCCCTTGCTCGCTTTGCCTCGCTCAGGGCCTGAACAACCGCAGCGCGACGCTGACGCAAGGCATCCCGCACCACGGGGAGCGCATATTTGCGCAATAACAGAACGAACAACACAAAGTTGATCGTGAAAAATGCGAGAACGAGCAGCTGTGAGCCAATTCCATCGTGTCCCCCGTGTGTATCGTGTCCCTTCTCCGCAGCCCACAAGACAGCGGCATACACCAGAGAACAGAAGGAAACGGCAACTACCGTGTTTAAATGTTTCCGCATAACTACGTCAAGGGCCTCCCTACAAGCTTTTCTGCGATGGTGCGAGAGAACTCCGGAATATGGGTGGTTAACCTCTGGCGTGCCGCCTCGATCTCGTAGCGAATACGCTCGCGGATTTCTGCTGTCGTGCGCGCCGCGTCGGCTCGCGCGGCTTCGAGCAATGCCCGTGCCTGTTCCTCAGCCTCTCGATAGGTTCTGTCTACTTCCTGCAGCGACTGGGCTCGCGCGCGGGAGAGTTGCGCCTTGTAGTGCTCCGCCATCTCCTCGGCGGCTGCTCTGAGACGGTTGGCCTCCTGCAGCGCACCGGTGGTGCGCTGCTCGCGGTCGCGCAGGACGACCAGATGGGGGTCGAACAAGAGGCGACGTAAGACCGTCCACAAGATGAGAAAGAGAACGATTTGAAAAACGAAGGTCCAATCCGGAGGAAATGATAACACGACCTGATCCTTTCTCCGAGTTACAATTTTGTCTCGCTTTCGCGCGCTCCGCGCAAACGGTGCACGAGGCTCTGCAGTTGCTCATCGGAGTAGTACTCAATCTCGATCCTCCCCCCTTTTTTCCGTGGAGCGATACGCACTTTCGTCCCCAGCGCGTGCAACAGTTCTTCCTCTATAGCGCGGAGATGGAGATTGGGCTGCAGCTTCGGTTCCTCTCCCGGCGGTGGGGGGTCTTGCTCGGCGGCGGGGGAGAGTGTGGGTCGAGAGGAGCCACGCGGCAAACGGGCAACGAGGCTCTCGGTCTCCCGTACCGATAACCCTTGCC
>JANWXO010000276.1 GCA_025057295.1 Candidatus Binatia bacterium
ATGTTCGAGCGTGCGAACTTTGGGATTGTCTACCAGTTGGAGCCACTACTGCAGCGGTTGACCGAGATGGTGAGGCGGCTCCGCAGCAACGGCCGCACGCTGGCCGACGATCCGGCGGTACGGCAGAAAATCGCCCAGTTTTACACCGAGGCAGAGGCGATCAAGTACAACAGCTTTCGGCAGCTCACCCGACAGTTGAAAGGGGCTCCCCCTGGACCCGAAGGGTCGATCGGCAAACTGGCGGCGAGCGAATTGTATATCCGCGTGGCTCACTTTGCTATGGAACTGCTCGGTCCGTACAGTCAATGTGCGCTGGGCGAGGAACGCGGCGTGCAGCGCGGCTATTGGTCTCGCCGTGCCCTGGGCTCCCGCCTGTATACCATTGCCGGCGGCACCTCGGAGATCATGCGCAATATCATCGGCGACCGCGTCCTCGGCCTGCCGAAGGGGTAAAAGGAGGAAAGATGAACTTCGGGTTCACAGAAGAGCAAGAGATGCTGCGCGAGGTGGCGCGGAAGTTTCTCGACGCCGAGTGTCCGACGACCTTCGTGCGCCGCATGATGGCCGATGACACGGCACACTCGACGGAACTGTGGAAGAAGATCGCTCAGCAGGGATGGCTGGGCATCACCGTGCCGGACCAGTACGGCGGGAGCGGTGGCAGCTTCATCGACCTGATCGTCATTTTGGAAGAAATGGGCAAGTCGTTACTCCCAGGCCCATTCTTTGCCACGGCAGTGCTCGGCAACGCGGCGATCGTGACGGGCGGATCGACAGAGCAGAAAACGACTCTGCTGCCGCGTGTGGTCAACGGTGAGGTGATTCTTTCCCTCGCCCTGGCGGAGCAGAGCGGCCGCTATGACGCGGCAGGAGTGACGATGACGGCAACCGCCAAGGGAGGAGACTTCGTCCTGTCCGGGGAAAAGATGTTCGTTCCCGATGCGCACGTCGCAGACTACCTCGTCGTGGCTGCACGCACAGCCCCGGGAGGGAGTCCAGAAGAAGGGATCACCCTGTTCCTCGTGGATGCGAAAGCGCCCGGTGTGACCGTAACGCAGCTCAAGACCGTGGATATGACCCGGCGCCAGTGCCATGTCGCTTTTCAGGAGGTCGGCGTGTCGGGCACCCAGGTGCTCGGTGAGGTCGGGCAGGGGTGGCCGATTCTGCGGCGGGTGTTGGACATCGGCATGGCCGGTTTATGTGCCGAGATGGTGGGAACTGGTCAGAAGGCGTTGGATATGGCGGTTGCCTATGCGAAGGAGCGGGTGCAGTTCGGCAAACCCATCGGTAGCTTCCAGGCGGTCAAGCACAAGTGTGTCGATATGATGGTACAGGTCGAGAATGCGCGGTCGCTGACCTACTATGCCGCCTGGGCGGTCGATGAGAATGTCCCGGAGGCGCGTCAGGCAGTGCCGATGGCCAAGGCCTATTGCAGCGACATGTGTAAGACCGTCACCAGCGAAGCCATTCAAGTGCATGGCGGCATCGGTTTCACCTGGGAGCATGATATGCACCTGTTCTATCGCCGTGCGCTTGCCGGTGAGGCGATGTTCGGCAGTGCACCGGTGCACCGCGAGGTCGTGGCCCAAACGTTGAATCTGTAACCTGTCGAACTCTCGCTCTGCGGCGTGCAGACTGCATGACCCGTCGACAACCCGCGCTCATTCTCCATGGCGGGGCAGGAGCGTCTGTCCCGGCGGCGCAGCGTCCGCTGCGCCAACAGGGGCTCGAGCGCGCCTTTGCGGCTGCCTGGGCGATCCTGCAACACGGGGGAACAGCGCTCGACGCAGTCGTCGGTGCAACCGTGGCGATGGAGAACGATCCCGAATTCAACGCCGGTGTCGGCTCGTGCCTCAACCAGGATGGAGAGGTCGAGATGGACGCCTCGCTCATGGAGGGAACGACGTACCGGGCCGGTGCAGTGGGCGCGGTGCGGCATCTGCGGAACCCGATCCTGGTGGCGCGGGCACTCATGGAAGAGGGGCGCCATGTCTTCTTGGTCGGTGACGGGGCAGAACGGTTTGCCCGCGCACGTGGCTTCCTCCCTGTCAGCCGAGAAGAGTTGGTCACGGAGCGACAATTACGCCGCTGGCACGCGACTCGCACCGCCGGCGAGCCGGGAACTGTGGGCGCGGTGGCTTTGGATCGCGCCGGTCGTGTGGCAGCGGCAACCTCGACCGGCGGCATCTTCAATAAACATCCTGGCCGTATTGGCGATTCGGCCGTCATCGGCGCCGGTACCTATGCGGATGATACGCTCGGGGCCGGCTCGGCCACCGGGGATGGAGAAGCGATCATCCGTGCAACCTTGACCCGTACAGCGGTCGACTACCTGCGCGACGGGCGTGATCCCACCCGTGCCGCCCAGGCTGCGTTGACCCTGCTGCACAGGCGCACCCACGGTGAGGCAGGAATCGTTCTTCTCGACGCATTGGGGCGAGTCGGGTACGCCTACAACACCCCGGCCATGAGTCTGGCGTTTCTCTCCGGGGACACGCTTGTAGTGCAGGTATGAGGGGGGACAGAAAACACCCCTCCCCCACGCTCTGGTATTCTGCCGCGCAGTGTGCCTAATATACCCCGGTTCTGCAGTCATTCCTGTGGAAGGAGGGTAACAGCATGGCCAAGACCAGCGGAAACGATCTTGTCGTCAAAGCGCTGAAGGACGAAGGGGTCGATACGGTCTTCTATCTCACCGGCGGTCCGATGGTCGATGTCGCCTCGCGCTGCATAGAGATCGGCTTTCGTTCGATCGACGTCCGCCACGAACAGGCGGCTGCGATGGCAGCGCATGCGTATAGTCGCGTGCGCGGAAAACCTGGGGTGTGCTTTGCCGCGTCTGGGCCTGGGGTCACGAATCTGATCACCGGTATCGGCAACGCCTATCTCGATGCGGTGCCGGTGGTGACCCTCGGAGGGGCGAGCGCGCTCTCCCAGGCCGGCATGGGGGCGTTCCAGGAGATGGATCAGGTGTCGATGTTCAAACCCATTACCAAGTGGGCCGAACGAATTTACGACACCCGGCGCATTCCCGAGCTGATCAACAAAGCCTTCCGCATCGCCACCAGTGGACAGCCAGGGCCGGTGTATGTCGATCTGCCCGGGGATGTGCTGTACAAGCAGGTGGAGGAGAGCGAAGTGCTCTTTCCCAAGAAGCCGCATACCGTGCCGCGCATTTCTGGCGATCCAGACTTGATCAAACGTGCCATTGCCCTGCTCAAGGAGGCACAACGGCCCATCATCCTCACCGGTACAGGAATACTGTGGTCGCAGGCCTGGGAGGAGCTGCGGGAATTCGTCGAATTGACCAAGATCCCCTTCTATACGACCCCGCAGGGGCGGGGAGTCATCCCCGAAGATCATCCGCTCTGTTTTCCCGGCGCGCGCAATCAAGCCTGGAAGGAGGCCGATGTGGTGCTCCTCATCGGCACGCGGATGAACTTCATTATCGGCTTCGGGCTGCCGCCGCGCTTCGCGCCCGATGTCAAATTCATCCAGGTGGACATCTGCGACGAGGAGATCGGCCGCAACCGACCCGTCGAGATCGGCATCGTCGGCGATGCCAAAATGGTGTTGCGGCAGTTGATCCAAGAGGGCCGTGACGTGTTTCATGGTCGCCAGGAGTTGCCGTGGATCGATACGTTGCGTGGCTATGACAAGCGGTCGCAGGAGAAGTCGGAAGCGTTGCTCAACTCCGACGCCATCCCGATCCATCCCTTGCGCCTGTGTAAAGAAGTGCGCGAGTTCATGGATCGTGACGCGATTATCGTGGTGGACGGACACGAGATCTTGAATTTTGCCCGCCAGTCGGTTCCTACCCATGTACCCGGTCATCGCGTCAACGCCGGACCCAACGGGTGCATGGGAGTAGCCGTGCCGTTTGGCATGGGTGCCAAGGTCGCCAAGCCCAATACCCAGGTGATCGTCCTCAGCGGCGACGGCTCGTTCGGCATGAACGGCATGGAAATCGACACGATGGTGCGTCATAACATTCCGGTGCTGATCGTCATCAGCAACAACGGCGGGTGGGCCGGTGCCGGGGTGATGAACGCTGGGCGGGATCTCGGTTTCAGCCGCTACGAC
>JANWXO010000277.1 GCA_025057295.1 Candidatus Binatia bacterium
AGAGAAAAGAGGACAGATGATCGGTCACTACCCGATTGATTTCCTCGGGCATGCGTCGATTGAAGCTCCGCAGCCCTGCTTCGACATGTGCCACCGGAATATGCAGCTTGGCCGCTGCTAAGGCCCCAACCAGCGTCGAGTTGGTATCCCCGTAGACCAGCACCACGTCCGGTCTCTCTTTCAACAACACTTCTTCGGTGCGCTTCAGCATCTCACCAGATTGAGCACCGTGTGGGCCGGATCCGACCCCGAGATGGTAGTCAGGTGAGGGAAGGTCGAGCTCCCGAAAGAACACCGCGCTCATATTGTCGTCATAGTGCTGGCCGGTATGGACCAGGATCTCTGTGGCGACTGTGCGGAGCTCGCGCGACACCGGCGCACACTTGATGAACTGTGGACGCGCACCGACGACCGTGACAATCTTCATTGCTGGTAGAAGTCCCGAATCTGCCTCACGACGTAGCGCTGTTGAGCTTCTGTCAACTCCGGATAAACCGGCAGCGCCAAAGCTTCGCGCGCCGCAGCTTCCGCTTGGGGGAAATCGCCCGGACGATAACCCAGCTCGCGGAAGCACTCCTGGAGATGGAGCGGACGAGGATAATAGACCTCGGTTTCTATCCCTCTGTCGCGTAGAAACACCTGGAGACGGTCCCGCTCCGGCAAACGGACGACGAATTGGTTGTAAATATGCCCAGGGCTCTCTGCTGGCAGCAGCACCGTTTGCAGGAGGCCCGCCTCTGCAAAGAGCGCCCGGTAGCGCTGCGCGTTTTGTCGCCGTGCCGCCGTCCACGCCGGCAGGTAGGGCAGCTTCACCCGCAGCACCGCCGCCTGCAGGGCATCCAGGCGGAAGTTGCCGCCGACCACGTGGTGGTAATATTTTGGTTTACCGCCGTGTACGCGCAGGACGCGCAGCGTCTCTGCCAGCGCGGCATCGTTGGTGACCGCCATGCCGCCATCACCGAACGCCCCCAAATTTTTGCTGGGGAAAAAGGAGAAGCAGCCGATATGGCCGATCGTCCCGGCCTGCCGCCCGTGCTCATCCCGCGCCCCGATGGCCTGGGCAGCGTCTTCGATCACGTACAGCCCATGCTCCTGGGCGACGGCGAGCAGCGGGTCCATCTCGGCACACCGGCCGAACAGATGAACGGGCAGAATCGCTTTCGTGCGCGGGGTCGCGCGTACACGGACGGCCTCGGCGTCCAGGTTGAAGGTCTGCGGGTCGATATCGACGAAGACCGGACGGGCGCCGACCCGCGCGATCACCCCCGCGGTGGCGAAGAACGAATAACAGGTGGTGATTACTTCGTCGCCAGGCCCGACCCCGATCGCCATGAGCGCAGCCAGCAACGCGTCCGTCCCGGACGACATACCGACGGCGAACCGGGCCCCGCAAAAGGCCGCCACCTCTTCCTCCAGGGCGGCAACCTCGGGACCCAAGATAAAATGTTGCGACTCGCACACGCGGTCGATCGCCGCACGAATTTGCGGGCGGAGCGCGGCGTACTGTGCCTTGAGGTCGAGCAGCGGTACGGTCATCATGCGAAGGACACCTCCTGCCCCGTCTTCCAGTACATCTGCCGGCACGCACGACACGTTCCAGGTCCGTCTTCTTGGGCAAAGTCGATGCGGTTCCCGCACCGGCACATCCACCCGACGATGCGACCGGGATTGCCGAGGACCAGGGCAAAGTCCGGGACGTCTTTGGTCACCACTGCCCCAGCGCCGATGAAAGCGTAGCGGCCGATCGTCACGCCGCACACGATCGTACAGTTCGCCCCCAGCGTGGCTCCGCGTCGGACCAACGTCGGTCGCAGTTCGTCCATGCGCCGGATCTCGCTGCGGGGATTCACCACGTTGGTGAACACCATCGACGGCCCGCAGAAGACGTCGTCCTCCAGCGTCACCCCTTCGTAGACGCAGACGTTGTTCTGGATCTTGACCCCATTGCCGATGCTCACGTTGGGACCGATCACTACGTTCTGGCCGATGCGGCAGTTCTTGCCGATGCGCGAGTTGCTGAGCACGTGGGAGACATGCCAGATGGTGGTGCCTTCGCCGATTTCGACGTTGTCGTCGATGAAGGCGGACTCATGGACAAAATAGAGACGCGGCGGTTGCAGGTATCCTGCGTTCGTCTTTGTGACCCCTCCCTTGCCTTGTCCGTCCAAAGCATCCTGGCAGCGTTGCAGCACCGTCAGCACCCGCAATCCCTCTTGCCCGTCCGTCCGGGGGGTTTGGCGCGTGCGCATGCATTCCAGGAAATGCAGGCACTCGGCGCGTAACGGCTCGCCGAGGGGAAACGGCACCGGCCGGGCTTCGGCCTTGCTGGCGACGGGCACATGGTTCTTCCAGGTGATGGTGTGCGGGTACAAAACCAACTTGTTTTCTGGCTCTACGTCATCGAAGACCGCCATCTGCCGATCCCCCACCACGACCAACTTCTGTTCCTTGAAGGGGTGCAACCAGGAGACGAAAATATGGGCTTTCACGCCGCTGGGAAACGACAGCATGCTGACAGTGACATCGGCAATGCGGTCATGAAGATAGTTCCCCCCCTGGGCATCGACCCGATCCGGCATCTCGCCCACCAGGCCGAGGATGACCGAGACGTCGTGCGGCGCGAACGACCAGAGGATGTTCTCCTCGCGGCGGATTCTGCCGAGGTTCAGGCGGTTGGAATAGATATACTGGATGCGACCCAGTACCCCCTCTTCGACTAATGCTTTGAGCTTCAACACGGCGGGGTGGTACCACAGCAAATGCCCGACCATCAACACACGCCGTTTTTCGTGTGCGAGAGCGACGAGCTTTTTCCCTTCCTCGACGGAGAGACAGAGCGGTTTTTCCACAAACACGTCTTTATCGGCCAGCAGTGCCTGTCTGACCAGCTCGCCGTGGGTTTCGGCCGGGGTGGCGATGGCGACTCCAGCCACCTGCGGGTCGTTCAACACTTCGTCTATCGCAGCGGTACACTTGACCGCCGCATATTTCGCCTTCACCTGCGACCGCTTCTCTGGGTCCGGTTCGCACACCCAGGAGAGGACACCCAGATCGTGAAAGTTCCGAATCAGGTTTTGTCCCCAGTACCCGGCGCCGATACATGCGATGGCGTTATTCATGTCGTTCCTCGTTCTCGCCGTGAGCAGTTACTAATGAACCGAAATTCTCTTCAAAACTTGGGCCAGAGGGAAGCAGATTCGGAAACTCGTTCCTCACGAAACACTTTGCTCTGGCTCTGTGTTGTCTCGGAGAAGCGCGCGTTTGATCTTTTGTAGCTTTTGATATTTCTCGACTCCCAGTAGGGCGAGGCCGGCACAGGTCAGGTAATTTCGCGTGGGGAAGGGGTATGCTTGTATTGCTTGCAGGAACAGCTGCCTACCTTTTTGAGAGTTTCGGTTGAAATAATACATGATGCTCAATTCCGCACAGAGGCGGCTATAAGCTTGGTTGTCTTGCAGAAAATAAGCTTTGTGCTTGTTGAGCACTGCTTCGTTCCCTCTGAGGACCCGACTAAGATCGCGGGACAGGCTTTCTCTGTGAACTGTATATTTCACTAACGGTTCTGCGATACATTCGAAATGGTAGGCACCGGAGATCCGTATCCACATGTCGTAGTCAGAACTATACCCTGTCTGTTCGTCGAATAATCCGACTTTTTCGAAGCACTCCTTTCTCAGGAGGACAGAAGAAAGGGTGATACAGTTGCCTTCACGTAGCAAGGTTTGTAAGAGATCCCCTTTTTTTGTCGGCCGTAGTACGCTGGTTACCTTTTTTGACTTCCCATCGAGAGTCAGCCGGCCTGTATATACCCCCCCAACTGTTCGTGGACTGTTCTCCAAGAGATGGACCTGCAGGGCGAGCTTTTCCGGCAGCCATTCGTCGTCGTCGTCGAGGAACGCGATATAAGAACCTTGCGCGGTGGTCACTCCCTTGTTTCTCGCCTGCGCTTCCCCGCGGTTCTGCTCGTGACGGATATACCTGATTCTGTGATCCTGAAAACCGGCAACGGCCGCTGGGGTTTCATCCCGCGATGCGTCATCAACGATGATGAGCTCGAAGTCGTGAAAAGTTT
>JANWXO010000278.1 GCA_025057295.1 Candidatus Binatia bacterium
CGGCTTCCTGTGGTGCGGTATCGACCGGCCTACACTTGCGGCGGCGGCTGGCAGGTCTGCACGAGTTTATTGCCGCCGTGCCCCAGAGAGACCTCCCCCCTCCTTTGCTCGTCCAGCACGACGATGAACTCGGTATTGTAGAACAAGCTCTCCAGCAACTGGTCAGCCTTCAGTCCCACCGCCTCCGTCTGCTGCAAGGTGAACGGCGCAAACTCGAAGCGGTGCTCCAAAGCATGGCTGAAGGGGTAGTGGTGGTAGACCTCGACGGCAACGTCGTCCTGTGCAATCGGGCCGCGCAGGAGCAATTTGCCCTTCATCCCATCGAGAATTGGCAAGGCAAGCCGATTCAGACCTTCTCCCGCGATCCGGTCTTGCACGAATTGCTCCGCGAAGTGGCCAGCAGGCGACCGGCAGACCGTCCCCTGACGCGGGAAATTGAGCTTGAAGGTCGCCAGCCTCGGACCTTGGAGGTAAGCGCCATGCAGATCTGCGAGGATGGAGTCACCACCAGCGGATACGTCCTCGTCTTCCATGACATTACCCAACTCAAACGGTTAGAGTCGATCCGAGCCGATTTTGTCGCCAATGTCTCGCACGAGTTGCGCACTCCTCTGACGGCCATCAAAGGATACGCCGAGACGCTGCTGAACGGTGCGCTCAAAGAGCCGGAGACTGCGCGCCGCTTCCTGACGATTATCGATCGCCACTCCGAACGCCTGAGTCGTCTGATCGACGACCTGCTCACCCTCTCAAACCTGGAGCTGGGGAAGACCGAACTCCGCTATGACGAGGTGGTGCTCCCCGAGTTAGTGGGGGAGGTGTTTGAGGTGGTGAAAGAGAAGTCGCAACGGGGTGGAGTGACACTGGTTGCGCGCTTTCCGCCCGACTTGCCCTCGTTGATGGCGGACAGTGACCGGCTGCATCAAGTGCTGGTCAACCTGATTGACAATGCCGTGAAGTATACACCGGCGGGCGGTACGGTGACGGTGACAGCCCGTGCTGTACCGCTCCAAGACGTATTACCGCCCGACCAGGAGCCTAGCGGAGAGTCTCGTGGGGCTGGTATCTGTCCCGCTGACACAGTGCGCTCCAACGATTGGATAGAAATTGCTGTGATCGATACAGGCTGCGGCATTCCGGCGGCAGAAATCCCTCGCTTGACCCAACGTTTCTATCGCGTGGATAAAGCACGCTCGCGTGAATTGGGTGGCACCGGTCTGGGTCTGGCCATCGTCAAACACATTGTGCAAGCCCACGGTGGGCATTTGCGGATCGAGAGCCAAGTCAACAAGGGAACGACCGTGCGCCTCTGGCTTCCCTGCGGTCTGCCTCCCTCTTTTGCGGTGCGGCATCAGGTTCCTTCTGCAGTGCGAGCGGAGAGGGTCTGACCTGTGTCTGTTTGGTCGTCAGGGTGCCAGTGTTGTCGCACCCACGACAGGGCATCCTCCCGTGTGACGAGCTGCCCCTCCAGTTGTGCTTCCTCAACCGCCTCGAAGATCTGCTTGAACCGTGGTCCGGGACGGAAGCCCAGGGCGATGAGATCGTGACCGCTGAGCAGCCGAGGTGGGGCGATCTGCTCAGGCCCTAACTCGGCTAGCTGACGGCGACAGAACTCGTAGGGGCGGAGATCTCCACTAGAGGAGAGTGCGTCAATGCGTGCCAGCTCTAACAGCTCTTCTATGCCCTCCTCGCGTAGGAAGCGTTTCAAGGTAGCCGGACGCATGTGTGGAGCATCGAGCAGGCGCAAGTGGTTCTTCACCAGGTAGGCCACCCGCTCCCAGGTCGCACGCGATCGCTTGAGGCGCTGACAAATCGCAACAGCCATTTCGGCACCCTTCTCACAGTGGCCGTAGAAGGTCACCCGGTCCCCTTTTTGTTCTCGGCAGAGCGGCTTGGCGACGTCGTGTAGCAGCGCCCCGAGTGCCAGCGTTTCACTGGGATGGTCGAGCTTGTCGAGTACAAGCAGGGTGTGGACGAACACGTCCCCCTCTGGGTGGAAATCCGGGGATTGTTCGACCCCGCGCATCGCTTCTACTTCCGGGAGAATCACTGCGAGCAAGCCGGACTCAGAGAGGAGGGTAAACGCCTGTTTCGCTCCCCCTTCGCTCAGAATTTTCACCACTTCTTCTCCGATGCGTTCCCAGGCGATATCGACGATGGTCGGCGCCAGCGCCCCAATGGCAGCGAAGGTCTCTGCGTCGATGGTAAACCCGAGCCGGGCAGCCAGACGGATGGCGCGGATCATGCGCAGACGATCTTCGGCAAAACGGGCATACGGGTCCCCAATCGCACGGATCACGCGGCGCGTCAGATCTTGGCGGCCACCAACGTAATCGATCACCTCTTCCGTCAGTGGGTCGTAGAACATGCCGTTGATGGTGAAGTCCCGCCGCAGGGCATCCTCACGGGGATCGCCGAAACGGACACTTTCAGGATGGCGGCCGTCGCGATAGATGCCGTCTGCACGAAACGTGGCGACTTCTACTTGGTGACCGTCGCAGTTGACGAGGACAACGCCGAACTGTGCGCCCACCGGTACCGTGTGGGGGAAGAGGGCTAGGACCTCTTTTGTCCGCGCGTTGGTGGCTACGTCGAAGTCTTTCGGTTCGATCCCGAGCAGTTTGTCGCGCACGCACCCGCCGGCGAGGTAGGCGGTAAACCCATGATCCCGTAAGGTCTGCACGATCGCTCTGGCATGCTGTTCCTTTGCTGTCACGGTGCTTATGGTGTCATGCCAGAGGCGAGCGATCAATGGAGAAAGGAGGTCGCTCGGCAAACAGATGACCTTGCGGCTTAGGGCGCTCCGCGTGTAAAGTGGGCGACACAAAAAAGGGCGTGGGGCTGTGGTCGGCGCCTAGCTACTGCAGAGGTGGGATCGAGCTTTGCTGCAACTCACAGTCGCTGATGTCTGTACGGCTACAGGCGGGACTCTCGCCTGTGGAAGCAAGGACACTGTTTTCACTTCTGTTGCCATCGATTCCCGCACGGTGTCTGCCGGTGCCTTGTTTGTCCCGCTGCCCGGCACTCGGACCGACGGACATGACCATATCGGGGCGGCTGTGGAGCGCGGAGCGGCAGGGTTTCTGTTTGCCGCGCAGCGGACCTTCACTGTTCCCACCAGTGTGACCGGGATTGCGGTGCGTGACCCTCTCACAGCCCTGCAGATGCTTGCGGCATGGCATCGCAACCGCCTGCGCGCGCAAGTCATCGGTATTGCGGGAAGCAACGGCAAGACGACGACGAAGGAACTGCTCGCGCAGATCTATGCAGCCAAAAAGCGCACTCTTGCCACGCTGGGGAACCAGAATAATCACATCGGCCTGCCCCTGACGTTATTACGCGCGGATGAACAGGTTGAGGTGATGGTGCTGGAGCTGGGGACGAGCGGGGCTGGCGAGCTCACTTTTCTCTGTTCCCTCGCCCGGCCGCAGATCGGGGTCATCACCACCGTTGCCGAAGAACACACAGAGACGTTGCACGACCTTGCCGGCGTCATTGCGGCAGAAACCGAACTGATCGCCGCCTTGCCGGCCGAGGGAGCGGCCATCGTCAATGGAGACGATGCCGCGCTCCTCGACACAGTGCGGCGTGTCGCACGCTGTCGCATCGTCACCTTTGGGTACGCGGAGCAACACCCGTATCGTGCGGTCGATATTGAGGTGTCTCGACGAGGAACGTCGTGCACAGTTTTGACCCCCGCGGGAAACTGCCGGGTGCACCTGCCGTTGCTCGGGAGCCATTTTGCGCTTGCCGCACTTGCCGCGATAACGGTTGCGGTAGAATGTGGACTTGCGCTCGAAGAGGCCTGCGCCGCCCTGGCGGGGGCACGTGGAGCACCCCACAGGATGACGGTCATAGAAGTCCCCTCGCAGCGATTAACCGTGCTCGACGATTGCTACAATGCGAACCCTGCGTCTATGCGGCAGGCGCTGCTGACCGCGACGCAAGTGCGGCACAGGGAGGAGCGCTTTATCGCGGTGCTAGGGGATATGCTGGAACTCGGTGCCCTCAGCCACCGCCGGCATCAGGAGATAGGGGAATATATTGCAGCCCTTGCTCCCCCTCCTGATC
>JANWXO010000279.1 GCA_025057295.1 Candidatus Binatia bacterium
ATATGCGCCGTTCCCACGACGCGCTGGTCGTGCCTCAGTGGTCTACGTGTCGCCACTGTGGGGAGCCAGTCCTGCCGCATCGTATCTGTGCGGCATGTGGCTATTACCGCGGAAGGCAGGTCATCGCGGTGAAAGAGGGGGAGTGACTGCCTGCGAGTGCGCTGCCGGAGGACTCGTGACTCCACCGTGCGTCTTGACGCAACGGTTCGGGTCATAAAGCACCATGTATATTGCGGTCGATGCGATGGGCGGGGACCATGCTCCCCGGGCAGTGGTACGCGGGGCTTTACGTGCTGTGCAAGAGCATGGCATTGCTGTCCTGCTGGTGGGAGACCGTGAAGCCATCGTGCGGGAACTTGCTGAGGCAGGAGGACAGGAATCCTCTTTAATTACCATCAAGCATGCGGCGGAAACCATCGATATGGGTGAGTCTCCGGTTGCGGCGCTGCGCTCCAAGCGGGACTCCTCCCTCCGTGTCGCCTTTCAGGAGGTCAAAGCCGGGCAAGCCGGGGCAGTCGTCAGTGCTGGCAATACGGGAGCGGTGATGGCGTTGGCCATTACCATGCTTGGGACCCTTCAGGGAGTTGATCGTCCGGCTATCGTGACTGTGATTCCCACGCTCGGGGGACGTGCCTGCCTGCTCGATGCGGGAGCGAATGTGGAGTGTAAACCGCTGCACTTGGTGCAATTCGCCATTATGGGCGAGATCTACGCCCGTATTGTGCGTGGTGTGATCTCTCCTCGAGTAGGCATCCTGAGTAACGGTGAAGAGGATTCGAAAGGGACAGATACCACCCGTTTGGCGCACGAGATGCTGAAGAAGCTGCCGATCAACTACATCGGCTATGTCGAAGGGCGAGATCTCAACAGCGGCAAAGTCGATGTCATCGTGACGGACGGGTTTACCGGCAATGTCGCGTTAAAGACGATGGAAGGATTTTGGCATTTTCTACAAGGGAATTTGCGCACCTTGTTCGCTTCCCAGTGGAGAGGTCGCTTGGCTTATTTGTTGATCCGTTCTTCATTGGCCAACCTGCAAGCTACCCTGGACTATGCGGAAGTTGGTGGTGCTCCTCTGCTTGGGGTCAACGGGCTGGCAATTATTGCCCATGGTGCCTCGACCCCCAAAGCGATTAAGAATGCCATCCGCGTTGCCGACGAATCCCTCCGTGGGGGGATCAATCAGCAGATCGTCAACAGCCTCCATGCGCTGCCGGAAGCGTATGTCAGCCCGGTAGAGCTCAAGCGCGGGCGCAAGTTCTGGTCCCAGCTCAAGGAGCGTTTCCGCTCTCGTGAGCATGCTGAACTGCCCGGGATCGAGCCGCAAGTGGAGGAAGACAAGAGAGAGAAGAAGCACGAATGAGCCGCACTCTTGCCTTTCTGTTTCCTGGTCAGGGGGCTCAAAGCGTCGGTATGGGTAAGGTACTGGCGGAGCATTTCCCTGTGGCTGCCGCTGTGTTCGCCGAGGCAGATGAGATACTCGGTATGAAACTGTCTACCCTGTGTTTTGCCGGCCCTGAGGACGAGCTGCGGCTCACCGTGAATGCCCAACCGGCTATCTTGGCGGTCAGTATTGCCGCACTGCGCGTGCTTGAACAGGAAGTCGGGATTGCTCCGACCTACGTCGCTGGGCATAGCTTAGGGGAATACGCGGCCTTGGTTGCGGCCGGAGCCTTGACGTTTGCTGACGCCCTGCGGGTGACGCGAGAACGGGGGCGCTTGATGCAGGAGGCGGTCCCGGTGGGAACCGGTGCCATGGCTGCCCTTTTTGGTTTGTCTGTCGAAGAGGTGCACCAGGTCTGTGCCGAGGTTGCGCAAGGGGAAGTTGTCGCGCCAGCGAACTTGAACGGGGGAGGGCAGGTCGTGATCGCCGGACACGCCGACGCGGTCCGGCGCGCTATTACGGCTGCCAAAGCACGTGGCGCCAAGCGGGCGGTCGAGCTGGCGGTCAGCGCTCCCTTCCACTGTTCCCTCATGGCACCGGCGGCTGATGGACTCGCTCGTGTGTTGGCCTCTGTTCCGGTGTATCCGCTGCGTGTAGGGGTCATTGCCAACGTTACTGCCGCACTCAACTCCGATCACCTCCAAGTGAAGGATCTGCTCGTGCGGCAGGTCACCGCGCCGGTGCGGTGGGAAGAGAGCATGCAGCGGTTGCACGCTCTTGGCTGCCAGGCAGCTGTGGAAATCGGTCCTGGGCGGGTATTGACGGGGCTGCTGAAACGGATTGTGCCGGAGTTACCGTGTGTGCCCTTCGGGGATACCGTAACCCTCGCCGAAGTGAGAGAACTTGTGGTATGAGCGGGATCCTGGGCGGCCAGATCGCGTTGGTGACCGGGGCGTCGCGAGGGATTGGCCGGGCGGTGGCCGAGCGACTCGCGCGCGACGGGGCGTTTGTCGTCGTCAATTATCTGCAAAACCGGTCTGCGGCAGAAGCCACTCTTGCTGCTATTCATGCGGCTGGTGGCCAGGCTGAGTTATGTCCCTTTGACGTTGCGCGAGGAGCGGCCGTCACCGAAGCGATAGACCACCTTGTTGCTCGGCACGGGAAGATTGATATCTTGGTCAACAATGCGGGGTTGGCGCGCGATAATCTGCTCCTCCGCCTCAGGGAGGAAGAGTGGGATCAAGTCGTGGATGTCAATCTCAAGGGTCTGTTCCTCTGTACCAGAGCCGTGGTACGGTCGATGATACGGCAGCGGTACGGGCGGATTATTAACATGACTTCTGTGGTGGCCCACACGGGCAATCCCGGTCAGGTAGCGTATAGTACGGCGAAAGCGGGGATATGCGGGTTTACCAGGACATTGGCCAGGGAGCTGGCCTCGCGCTCGATCACCGTCAACGCGGTTGCTCCAGGGTTCATCGATACGGACATGACGAGGTCCTTGCCAGAGCCGATCAAAACAGGCTATTTGAACCTCATTCCTGCAGGTCGGTGGGGGACTGCTGAGGAGGTGGCAGAAGCGGTGGCCTTCCTCGCTTCTCCTCTGGCGGGATATATCACCGGACAGGTCATTCACGTGAATGGTGGGATGTACATGTAGGGATCGGAACGGATGGTCGGAATGGGAGAGGTAGGGAGGAGAGACCGTCCGGCTGCGATAGAGAGGAGGATTGATTATGGCAGCGTCGATCGAGGCGCGGGTCAAGGAAATTATCGCTGAACAACTTGGAGTGAGCCAAGAGGATGTCACTCCTGAGGCCTCTTTTATCGAAGACCTGGGTGCGGATTCGCTGGACTTAGTCGAACTGGTGATGGCCTTGGAGGAGGAGTACGATATGGAGATCTCCGATGAAGATGCGGAGAAGATTCGCACCGTTCGTGATGTCATCAACTATATCGAGAGTCATAAATAGCCCTGCGTGCAAGGGCCAGGGGCTCGCCTGCAGCGAGAAAATCGCAGCGGCTTCTCACCTGAGGTCCTGCGATTTTTTCGTTTGTGGGTCGACCCCTTTCGCTCAACAGGAGGATCTGCATGGGAAGTGAGTTGGCTCGGCTCGATCCCGAGATCTATGCCGCCATTCAGCGTGAGACCGAGCGCCAGGAGGATAATCTCGAACTGATTGCCTCGGAGAATATCGTGAGCGAGGCGGTTTTGGAAGCGCAAGGATCTGTCCTGACGAATAAGTATGCGGAGGGGTATCCTGGGAAACGCTACTACGGTGGCTGTGAATACGTTGACATAGTGGAGCAGCTGGCCATAGATCGTGCCAAACAGCTGTTTGGGGCTGAACACGTCAATGTGCAACCCCATTCTGGCGCGCAAGCCAATATGGCTGCCTACTTCTCTCAGCTCCAACCCGGGGACACGATCCTGAGCATGAATCTGGCTCACGGCGGGCATCTGACGCACGGGAGCCCGGTCAATTTCTCGGGCAAGTTTTTCCGTGTCATCCCCTATGGGGTGCGCCAGTCTGATCAGCGGATCGACTATGATGAGGTAGCGACCTTGGCGCGCCGGCACCGGCCGAAAATGATTGTGGCCGGTCATAGTGCCTATCCGCGCGAGATCGATCCCGTGCCTTTCCGACGTATTGCCGACGATGTCGGCGCGCTGGTGATG
>JANWXO010000027.1 GCA_025057295.1 Candidatus Binatia bacterium
TGTTGGGTCGAGACGACCCCCACTCCCTGGTCTAAGCCGGTTTCTTTCACATACTGTTCCATCTCCTCCCTCAGCTGATCCCATGGACTGACGGAGGGTGCGACGCTTGCTGCTGCGAAGGTGATCGGGAGAGGGGAAGAAAGAGGGACAGCTGGCGGAACTGCCGGAGTGGCATGTGGCAGGAGAAGAGCTTCCTGGAGGGGAGGAGGAGTGGATGCGCACAGAGGAGGAAGGTCTGTCTCAGGCTCGAGCAGAAGTGGAGCGAACTGCTGTGACAGCGCTGCCGAGAAGGTATCGGGTCGTGCAGGTGTGTGCCTGCCAGCTTGGGAACTTTGTTTGTCCACCACGTGCCAAATTACAAAGAAACAGAGGAGCAGCAAGGTCAGATCGCTCAGAGTAATGAGCCACCCAGCGTCCTCCCCTGTCAACTCTGTGCTCCATTCTGGCGCGAGCTTGGGCGAAGAAGAGTCGAGGAGCGGTCGGGGCCTGGTCATCGGGCACTACCTGGTGGCTTCTCTCAAGGACGACCGCTGGAGAGCGAAGAGGGATCGGTGGCTGCCGCTCTGGCCTGCCTGATTCCTCTGTTCCTGCCAGGCGATAGGGAGGAGGGTCCGCAGTCTCCGCTCGATGGTCGCCGGATGTTCTCCCCGTGCCAGTGAGAGGACTCCTTCCAGGGTCAGGCGCATCAGCGCTTCGCGCTCATAGGCAAAAGAGTGGAGTTTGGTGGCGAGAGGAAAGACCACCAGGTTGGCGAGGAGGGTCCCGTACAGGGTTGTGAGCACGGCTATGGACAGAGCTGAAGGTAGAGCGTGGAGATCCAGGTGGGGTAACTGGTGCAGGAGCAAGACCAAGCCGATGAGGGTGCCGATCAAGCCAAAAGCGGGGAGCAGTTTGCCCACGGTGAGCAAGATCTGCCGCGCCGCTTCGTAACGGCTCACAAAATGGATGAACTCTTTCTCCAGGTTTTCCTGGATGCATTCTTCTCGCTGCAGGTCGACCAGCATGCGGATCCCTTGCTCGAGAAAAGGGTCAGCGATACTCCCCTCCTGTTTTTCCAGCCCTTTGAGTCCTTGCAGATGATAGAGATGGGCCAGCCGTCTGAGCTCAGCGATCTGTTTTTGCGGGGACTGCTGTCTCCTAGCGCAGAGCTCACGGAGAATAGATCCCAGCTCGCGCAGCCGTGCCCACGAAAAGGTCAGCAGGGTGACACAGAGGGTTCCGCCGACCGTAATCAGCAGCGAGGGAAGGTTGAAGAACCCGGCCCAGATCTCCCGCCCCACAATACCTCCCCCCAGCACCAAGACCGTTGCGAGCAGAAGCCGCAGCATGATCACCTCCGTGACGGTCGGATTCCGGTCTCTTTTGCACAAACGATACCAGCCCAGAGGCGAGGAAATGGTTGCGGAAAAGGAGGGCAAGGAGGGAAAGCGGTTCCTCGCGGGGACGGAATATTCTTCCACTAGGAATTTGTTTCCTCCTGCGGGAGCAGCAGGGATGGCCAGAACACTCTGGGAATAGTGCAGGACTCAGGCCACTCGTTCTCGTGTGGTCGGTGAACGAGCAGATGAGAGTGTTCACCGCATGGAACGACCATGTCTGGGGTCAGGCATGGAGTGCCTCAGGGTCGGCAGGAACGGAGTCGTTGGGTGTAGAAGACTGGGGACGGGGGGTAGTCTCAGCGCCTATTTTGGCGGCGGCAGACTGGAGCCGGGCGATTTCTCGGCGGAGTTCGCCGAGGAGGCCCTGAACGGTTCTGAAATCGATACGTTGGCTGGCGTGGAATTGACGCTCGAGCACCGCAGTCACTCGTTGCGCCCCGAGACTCTTCGCTGCTCCGTGCAATGCGGAGAGACAGGTGGACAGGCGTTGCGGGTCTTTTTGTCCTATGTATTTTTCCATTTCGCCGATCCCGGCGAGCAGGCGCTCGACCAGTTCGTCGAGCATCTCGACATAGTCTTTTTCTTCCAGGTCGAGACGGCTGAGAATGTGTTGCACGTCGGCCAAGGGTTGCGGCTCGCTCGCGAGGATCTCCTGGACCTTGCTGCGCAGTCTTTGGGTGTCGACCGGTTTGAGCAGGTAGCCAGCTATGCCGAGATGGCCTGCCTTCACGATAGTGTCACGGGAGTTGAGACCGGTGCAGATGAGGACAGGCAGGCGTGCCAGGGTCGGGTCGTTGCGGATGCAGCTCAGGAAGGTCAGGCCATCCATCTCCGGCATGGTGATGTCTGTGATCACCAGGGCGATCAGTTCCTCGCTTTGGAGAAGGGAAAGCCCGGCAGACGCACTGTCCGCTTCCAGGGTCTCATACCCTGCCTTTTGCAGGCTCTTGACCACCAGCTTGCGACAGAGTGCGTCGTCGTCTACCACGAGGATTTTTTCCATGGTTCGCGCGCTCCTTGGGGCATCGTTGTCCCTCGGTGAAAGAAATGGAGCGGAGGGTATTGATGTCCTGAAACATGTCGGTCTCGCTATACGCAGCACCTCAGCAGGGAAGGGGGGGAAGGAAAGGCGTACTCACGTTGCGCCTGACGGGCACTCGCCAGCAACTGCATGGCCGCTCGGATGCCGCTGAGCGTTGCTGCGGCCCTCTCTCGGACAATTTCCTCCTGGAGGCGGAGCTCTTCGAGGAGCTGGCGCACTCTTGGCTGTGCTTCCGCCGACACGTGCCAGGGGCCTGTTTGGAGTTGAGCAAAGAGCGAGGCACGACGCCGGCTATACTCTGCCCATTGTTCGACACTGGGGTCGGCATGTGCGAGAAAAGCTTTGCTTTCCTCGAGAAGCTCTGCGAGCCACTTGCAGAGTGCCGCAGAGGATAGCACCCTTTGCTCCGTGCACATATGCGTTCCTATGCGGCACGTTTTCTGACCGCGGCGACTGCTCCTTCCCACCCCTCCTTGAGGGTGACCAGCAGCGAGACCACGACCTCCAGAGGCTTAGGATCGTTCTGCAGGTTGGCGGTTGTGAGTTGCTCGAGCATGAACAGGTAGAGGCTCTCGAGGTTGCGTGCCACTTCGCCTCCGACCTCGCGGTTGAGACTGGCCAGCAGCTCCGACAGGATGGCATGGGCCCGGCTAATGAGCCGGCTTTTTTCTGGTATGTTGCCATTCTCCAGCTGTGTCTTGGCCTGATTGAGAAAATCGATCGCTCCTTGGTAGAGCATCAGGAGGATAGTGCCCGCGTCGGCGGTGTGGAACTGATTTTCCCGGTAGGTCTGGAGATGACGAGCAACACTCATGAAGAATACTCCTTTCACAGACCAGATGACTACGATCGACCGACGTTCAGCGCGGCGAGTTGTCGAGAGAGGAACTGCCCCTGCGCGCTCAGTTGGCTGAGCAGTCTTTCCAGGGCAGTGAACTGCTCGAGCAGCCGCTTTTCGAGCGCCGCAATGCGCTCCTCTTCGCGCGCGATCTTTTTGTCGATGCTGGTCACACTAGCGGTCAAGCCATCGTGACGAGAGGTGAGAGCTCCATTGATGCCCCCGATAAATTCGTCCACCATGTCGGGAATGCGTTTTCCGAGCCCGTTGGAGCTCTTGAGAAAGAGGCGGCTGACAGCGAGCGGGTCGCTTTCCAGCGCACTGGTCAGTGCAGCGCTGTGCACCGTGAGGGTGCCGTCCCGCTCGAAGCGGATCCCGATATCGGAGAGGTACGCGAACGTGGTCTCCTGCCCGCTCGGGGTGGAGAGGGTGGCGCGCAGGCGGTGTAAGACGCCGCGCAGGACCGGATCCCCAGCCAGAGCCCCTTGCCGTTGTGTGGCGGGGTCGAGCTTGAGCTGGCCGTTGATGAGCTTGACGACCTCGTTGTAAGCGTCGACAAATTTCTGGATGGCGCTCTGAATGGCAGCAGTATCACTGCTGACGGTCAGCGTGGCAGAGGGATCGCTCGGTTCCAGCGTCCCGTTAGGATGACTGCTTGCCTTGCGCAGGGTGAGGGTGATTCCAGGGATAACGTCGGAGATGGTGTTGCTGCTGCGGGTGATTTTGAGCGTGTTGACGAAGAAGACAGCGTCGCGCGCAGCCTGCACTTCGGCCGTGTCGCTCAGCGAACCTCCTGGGTCGGTGAGGCTGCCGGAGAGGGTGAAAGCGTTTGCGGTGCCGGTGTGTTTGCTCTGTATGAGGAGGCGATAGTCCCCGGCGGCGACTTGCACGATGCTCGCGGTCACCGCTGCTCCCGAGCTATTGATCGCCTCTTTCAATCCTGCCAGGGTGTTATTGGTGGTGTCGATCGTGAGAGTAGTGTTGCTGCTGCCGACCGTGATGGTCAGCGTTCCCGTGGTGATCGTTGCGGTGGCGCTGGTGAACGAGGCCGATTGTACACTTTTGCATTGAGCCAGTTCATCGACGACAATGCTGTACGTGCCGATCGCGGCGGTGGAACCGGCAACAGCGGTCAGGACGCTGGTGTCGCTGCTGGAGGCTGCCCGCTTGCTGAAATCGGTGGAGAGCGAGAGCGCTTGGGCAGCACTCTTGAGGCTTGCCAGTTTGCTGCTCAAAGTCGTGAGCACCCCTTGCTGAGCTTGGAAGCGGATCTTTTGCTGTTGCAACAATTCGATCGCACGGCGCTCGACACGGAGCAGCCCATTGATCACAGCGCTGGTATTGAGACCGCTTGCCAGACCGCTAAACTGAATGGTCGCCATACACCGCCCTCTCTCTTGAGAGATCGGCAGAGGAGAGGCAGCCTTTAGTGCCCGTGCTCCGGTTCCCGGGCACTGAGCGTATGGCGAGAGGAGGGAGGGGTGAGCACGGACTATCTCACGCTCAACGGTCAGCGCCTGGAAATCGCCTGGCACGGGCCGGCACCCGGAGAAGCACCGACGCTGGTATTTTTGCACGACGGCCTCGGGTGTGTGGCCATGTGGCGCGATTTTCCAGCGAAACTGTCCGCTATGACCGGCTGCGGTGCGCTGGTCTATAGCCGCCTCGGCTATGGTCGTTCTGACGCCTGCGTGCTTCCACGCCCGGTGCACTTTATGCACGACGAGGCGTTGCATGTTTTGCCGCGACTGCTCGCTGCCGTCGGGATACGCGAGTGTGTATTGATCGGACACTCGGACGGCGGGTCGATCGCTCTTATCTACGCTGGTGGGACAGAGGCGGATCCCTTACGCGGGGTGATTGCCGAAGCACCGCACGTGTTCTGCGAAGAGGTGACCGTGCGTGCGATTCGCCAGGCAAGGGAATGGTACGAGCGGGGAGATTTGCGCCAGCGGCTGCACAAGTATCACGGCACCAACACCGACCGTGCTTTTTACGGCTGGAGCGACACCTGGCTGCAGGCCGATTTTCTGCGATGGAATATCGAGGCCTACCTCCCCACTATCACAGTGCCGATCCTGGTGATTCAGGGGGAAAGTGATGAATACGGCACTGCTGCTCAAGTGGACGCGATCGCGCGCCAGGCCGGAGGACCGGTCGAGGTGATGCTGGTGCCCCAGTGCGGCCATGCACCCCACCGGGAGCACGAGGCGCTGACATTACAGGCGATGACACGGTTTATCGCCCGCATCTTTCAGTCCTCCCGCTAGGCACAGGAGAACGCCGGGAACCCCGTGTACCCCTGCTATCCCGAGGCAGGCGGACGCGCCTGTGTCACACGAAGCGGAGCAAGCGGTCGAAGCGGAGCATCTTTTCTTTGATCGGAATGTCGAAGGGACAGGCCTGCTCACACGGTGCTCTGCAGTCCACGCATTGCGAAGCGTTCTGCGCAACCGGGATGCGGCGATACTCTTCCATGCCCAGTCGCTGGTAACCGTAGTTTTCGTAGTACATAGCGTAGCGGAAGATATCGTTGATCGGGACGTCTGCGGGACACGACGACAAACAGGCATCGCACCCCGGGCGACAGTATTCTCTGGCGATCAAGCGGTCGTACTTCTCCAAGAGGTCGAGGTCGGCTTGTTGTAACGGTTGCCCGGAGGCGTGCAGATATTCATCGAGCTGGGAGAGGGAATTGATCGAAACTACCAGGCCACTGACGTCCTCGTTCGATAGCACCCATTTGAAGGCGGCCTGGGCGAAAGACTCCCGCTCCGTAGGGGTAAAGTCGGAGAGGACCGTGTGTTTGGCGCCTTTGAGAGTTTTCATCGCCACCACGCCCACCCCTCTCGCCTTGGCCTCGCGGAAGATCGTGGTCAGGTCGGGCCAGTTTTTGAAGTTGTACGCCACCATGATGACGTCGAAGCGACCGCACTCGACGGCGTGGCGCATGACCATTTCCAGCCGTGGTGTGTGGGAGGAGACCCCGAGGAAGCGCAGCTTGCCTTGCGCCTTCAAGCGATCGAATGCTTCGTGGATGTTGGGTGCCATCAGCCGTTCGAGCGAGTTGCACGCGTGGATATGGGCCAGGTCCAAGTATTCGGTCCCGAGTCGCCGCAAGCTATCCTCGACGGCGGCCATGACCTCTGCGACCGACGCATCGGTGCTCAGATGCCCGCTGGGGGTGCAGAACTTGGAGACGATGAAGAGTTTCTCGCGTGGGTAGCCTTTGATCCCCTCACCTAATACTTGTTCAGAGCGGCCATGGGAATAGTCTGGCGAGGTGTCGAAGTAGTTCACCCCGCGCTCCAAGGCCCGCTTGACTACGGCGACGTTGTCCAAACCAGAGCATCCGAAAGCGATGTCCGACATGCGGACACCGGTGCGACCGAGCGGGCGGTAGTTGCGGATGCGTGCCTCGTGCCACTCCGGGCTCTGGGTTTTCGCCTGCTTCGGAACCGGTTGCAGCAAAAAGAGTTGCGTTCGGTATTCGCAGCCGGTCAAAGCGACCCCTGCGCCGGCAATGCTCAGCCCGGCGGTGCGCAGGAAGCGGCGACGATCGGGACTCGCAAGGGTGGCAATGGGAGTGGTTTCCTGAGATGGGAGTGAGGAGACATCAACGGCCTTGGTCTTCATCGCGGCTCTCCTCTCGGAGGTATGGGCACCTGGCCTCCAGGAACGTTCTCTGTCTACCACCTTCCCGCGGTCGAGACAATCAATCGAGAGAGAAGCGGAAAATTCGCGCTTCCTTCGTCCCAGTGTCGAAGAGTGCATAGGCACCGCGGCGGTCTTGGTCACGAGGCTGTGAGCATGATCCTGGGTTGATGACTGTCACGTGCCCAGCCTCGTACACGAAAGGCACATGGGTATGACCGCAACATACTATATCGTACGGCAGGGTGGCGAACCGGGCGAGGATCGTGCTGTGGGAGTAAATATACTCGTCGAAGGGTTCCCACGGGCTGCCGTGGACGAGAAGGATACGCAACCCGTCGCACCTGACCTCACGGGAAAGCGGTGCGGCGGCGAGGAAGTCGAGCGCGTCAGCCGGAAAGGTAGCGTGGCACTTCTGCAGGTAGGCCGGGTTGCGCCCACCGAAGAGGACGATTTCATGATTGCCTTGGATGCAGATGGCCCCGGCCTGCCGCAGCAGTGCGACCGTCTCGGGGCAGAAGCGATACTCGCTGATCGCATCCCCCGCGCAGAGAAGGAGGTCTGTCGAGGGCATATCTGCGAGAGCGCGCCGCAGCGCGTGGGGGGTTGCATGGATGTCCGAGATGATGCCGATCTTCATGGGAGGTCCCAGGTGACAGAGCTGGTGAAAAGGTGTTGGCAAACTGTTCCTGTCTTGTAAAGGCTTCTGGTGCGAGAAACAAGGGGGAAGCGTTGTCCCCGGAGACAGTCAGGGGTAAGATGGCGGCGAAGCTACGAGGGGGTACGCATGGCTGAGATCGACACGCTCTGCGGCTGGGGTGCGCAGGACAAGGTAGACTATTTTGTCGCCAACAGCGAGCTGATTGTGCCGAACAGAAAAGAGCAGCTCGACTTTCTGGTGGACCTGCTGCCCTGGCAGTGGGATCAGCCGATTCGTGTCCTCGATCTTGGCGCTGGCTATGGCGCCGTGGCCGAAGCAGTCCTGCATCGCTTCTACGAGGCCACTGTGACCTGTGTGGACGGGTCAGAAGCGATGATGCGACATGCGCGCACGCGGCTGGCAAAATACGGCGACCAGGTCGAGTTAGTCCTGCGGGATTTGGCCGAGCCCGATTGGCGGCGGGGTATTGGTGGTCCCTTTCATGCCGTCCTCTCGGCTATTGCCCTCCACCACCTCACCGATGAGCGCAAACAGCAGCTCTGTCACGAAGTGTTTGCGCTCTTGCTGCCCGGGGGACTCTTCGTCAATGACGACGTGGTGGAGGTTCCCGCCTTCTTTCAGGAGCATTTCGCGCTGCTGGTGGATCGGGCCATTCAAGAACAGATCAAAATGCGCACCGGGGTCACTCGCTCCATCGAAGAAATCCGCGCCGAGCGTGCGGCCCATCTGCGGCCGACCGGCCATAGCCACATTGCGCCGTTGTCTACCCAGCTCGAGTGGTGGCGGGCCGCTGGGTTCATCGCGGTCGACTGCTACTGGAAGTTTCTCAACCTGGCTATTTTCGGCGGTGTCAAACCCCCTGACGACGCCTCACCTGCTTCGGTACTGGGATAACCGGGCGAGCGTTTTGACTGCCTCCTGATTTTCTGCCCGGCGCTCAAAGGTGGGCGTGCCTATGACGCTCGTGCGGTGAGCAGGACTTGCTGCAGGCTCTCGTGCAGCGACAGGGTCCCGACTGCCCGGCTCAAGGCCATGCTGAGCACTTCTCCGGGGGATGCATACAGAAACTCGTGCTCTCCGAGGGGCGGATCGTCAACCACATCGCTCGTTCTTCCTTCCCAGACTACCTCGCCGGAAGGCCAGCGGTAGAGGGTGAGCGCTAACGAGACTTCTGCACGAGTCGGACCACGGATAGGCACATAGATGAAATGTGTGTTGAAGGGTGTTTCCACTGCCACTTCTGTATGGCGCTCGAGACTGACCAGCGAAAACTCCTCAATCGTGCAGCCGAGGGTATAGTGGGCCTGGAGAGAGCGAACAGCCGGATCGTGCGGCGAGGAAAAGTCTACCATGCGGGCCGGAATCCCGGCCTCCTGTAAATGCGTAGCCAGCGCGTGTTGAACAACATTAGGGAGACCAGGGAGGGTAAAGATCGCGCGGGCGATGTCCGGGTCTTTGGCGATCCCTGCCTTCATCCGCCGCTGAGCACCGAGCTGCGACGAGTTGACTTTGATCACCCCTTCTTCGGAGTTGAGACCCCAGATGCCGAGAATAGCAATGTGATCTTGGGAAGCGGGCAGCACATTCCCCTTTTTCATCGGATAGGGGGCACGTTGGTCGACCGGACGTAACACCAGAACAGAGGTCGGTGGAAAGACGGGGCGTTTGCCCTTGACAAGGTAGGGAAGGTAGGTGACCTCGACAGGGATGATGCGAGGTGGACGGGAGGCAAAAAACGAGCCAGTTGCACACCCGCTGCACAGCACGAGCATGAAGAACCAGACTGACCAATACGGTTGCACGCAGGGGAGTGCACGAAACATAAGAAAGTCCCTCTTTCACTCTATGAAAGAAAATGGGGGAAGGGCAAGGGATGGGGTTGACTGCGCCGGTGGAGGGATATGCCCTCCGCAAACCGTGCACGAGGTAGTGCGCTGTTTGAACCGTGGGGAGGAAGAATGGTGGATGTGACCGTTGTGCCCTGTGACGAGTCTCTCTGTAAAGAGGTAGCCGCCTTGGAGGTGATGTGCTTCGGTGCGGATGCGTGGCCGCCCGAAGTCTTTCACACGCTGTGCAGGATGTATAGCGAGAGCGCCGGTTTTCGCGGGCAGATCTGGGTAGCGCTCGACGAGCAGCGCCGGACCGTAGCCGGATACGTCGCGTTGGAGGTGACCAGCCTAGGAGAGGCTGAGCTGACCAATCTGGCGGTGGCTCCGGCCTGCCGCCGCCGTGGGATTGGACGCCGGCTGGTTTCCTGTGTGATCGCTGCCTGCCAGCAGGCCGGAGTGGAACTGTTGTGGTTGCGTGTTCGCAGGTCCAATCAGCGAGCGGTGCGGTTCTACGAGGCGTGTGGCTTTGTCAAGCGCGGGGAGTTCCGTGATTACTACGATGACCCGCGGGAGGATGCGCTTATTCTGGCACTCGAGGTACCGGAAGAGAGAGGGGAGGACGACCCATGCTGACTGACACGACGGCTCTGAGGATGGGAGAGAGCGGTAGGAGTACTGGGCGCTGACTTCTCCGGCCAGCTCATGAGGCCGCGTGCGGTTCTGGATAAAAGGGGCAGTCTGCAGGACGCAACGAGAGCTTTCTCAGGGAAGCTCGTGGACGGTCACCTGTTCGCTCGGCAGCAGCCCGATCTCCACACCACTGTCCGCCGCACACGCCTCGGCCAACACCTGCAGGACGAGATTGCTGACGACCCGCTCTTCGCCTGCTCGGTCACGGGCGCCCTTCTGCAAGGTCAGAGAATAGACCCGCGTCGCGGTCATGGTCTTCAGTCCTACGTGGGCTCGGTGCATCCCTTTCTTCGGACGATCGGTGACGAGGGTTGCGGTACAGGCGAGACCGATCACCGGCACCGTCTCTTGCTCGCGCAACTGTACTGCCCGCCGATAGGCTGCCACTGCCAAGGCAGCGGCGGTCTCGACGGAGACCGCCTGTAGGGGCACGGCGCCGAGAAACGACAGCAGGGATTGCCGGCAGTATGGGACCAGTACCTCGAGGACCGTGCGTGACGCACCCGGCACGGATAACAGATCGGCCACTGCCTGCACTCCGCCCCCGGTGACGACGATCACCGCCATCACCGGAGTGGCGTGGATGCGGGTGAGCAGGGAAGCGGCAAGCATGAGCGGAAAACATGTCGCCTGGGTTTACGCTTCCAACATCTGCCGCGCCTCGTCGGGTGTGGCGACCTCGTGCCCCATTCCCTTGATCATGGCGACGGCGCGCGCGACGATCTGCGGGTTGGTCAACTGTCCTTCGTTGGTGTACTGGTAGTCTTCTAACCCAACCCGCACGTGGCCGCCGAGGCTGACGATGAGCGGCACCAGGGGGAGATTGTCCCCGCCTAAGGTGGCGGCAAACCAGTTGCACCGCACCCCTTTGAGCATATCCAGATATGCTTCCAGGCTTTTGAGCGTGGGAGGCAAGCCGAAGGGCAGTTCCGGTCCTCCGAGATAGAACTTCAGCAGCAACGGCTCGGTGAGTAGCCCCTGATCGAGGAAGATCAAGGCCGCGCGCAAAAACCCAGGCTCGAAAATCTGCAGGGTTGGCCGCAGACCGAGCGCACGCGAGCTTTCGAGAAAATAGCGGATCGTGTCGTAAGAGTTCTTGTAAATAAAGTGGCTGCCCGAGATGGTTTTCGTGCGCGGGTCATATGAGACGAGGTTCACCGAGCCCATGTCGCCGGCTCCCAGGTCCGGCTTGGTGCGGGGATCTTTGGCGAGTTCAAAAAAGTGCTGGAATCGGGGTGCCGGATCGTCTCCGAAGGGAAAAGTCGGCCACAGCAGAGGATTGCACTGCTCCCGTGTCCGTCGGTATACCTCGGCATAATAAGGGACATCTTGCACCCACTCACCTGTTTGTGGATGACGCACATGAAAATGGATCAACGCGGCTCCGGCTTTACAAGTGGCGATGGCGTCGTTGGCGATCTCTTCTGGACTGTACGGGATGTGAGGATTGCGGTCTCGCATGGCATTGCCATTGATAGCCGCTTCGATCATGACCTTGGCCATGGTTCCCTCCTTCTTGAGAAGATGCAGAAGGCTTCTTAGCCGATTTCTCTTGCGCGTGCCAGCCGTGCTGGTTAATTCACTCGTGCGCCGTTCTCGGCTGCAAAGAGGTGCAGGCGATCCGGATGGAAGCGCACCCCAACGCGCTCGCCGAGGGTCAGTTGGATTTCTGCAGAAACGACGACCCTGAGTCGCGTGGTGCTCCCAGGCCACTCCAGGTGCACGATCATGTCGTTGCCCACGAGCTCGATCATTTCCACCTGCGCCCGGGTATCGGTCTCTTCTGGAGGAATGAGTTGGACGTCATGGGGGCGGACACCGAGGAGAAGTTCTTTGTGGGTCGTCTTAAGCTGCTGGTGAGGAGGGAGCTCGAGGGTGAAGGAGGGGCACTCCAGCCGTACCCGTGCACCTTCGCTGCGCAGGACACACGGAAAGAAGTTCATTGCCGGAGAACCAATAAACCCGCCGACGAAGGCAGTCGCAGGACGACGGTAGAGTTCTCCCGGCGGGGCGACTTGTTGCAAACGCCCTTCGCGCAACACCGCGATGCGATCCCCGAGGGTCATCGCCTCTTCCTGGTCATGGGTGACGTACAGCATGGTTGCACCCAGGCTACGGTGCAGACGCGCCAGCTCTGCGCGGGTCTCGACCCGTAGTCTGGCATCCAGGTTCGACAGGGGTTCGTCGAGGAGAAACACCTGGGGCTGACGCACCAGTGCACGGCCCAACGCGACCCGCTGCCGCTGTCCGCCGGACAGTTGCGCTGGTTTTCTCTCCAGGAGCCCTTCGAGCCCCAAAGTTTTTGCGACGCTGGCCACCCGTGCAGCGATCACTTCGCGCCTGACACCGCGCACGCGCAGACCAAAGGCGAGGTTCTCCCACACGCTCTTGTGGGGGTACAGGGCGTAATTTTGGAAAACCATGGCGACGTCGCGCTGCTGCGGTGGCACGGCCGTCACATCGCGCTCGCCGACGAAGATGCGGCCGGCGGTCGGTCCCTCCAGACCCGCTACCAGTCGGAGTACGGTAGTTTTCCCGCATCCCGACGGTCCGACCAGCACGAGGAGTTCGCCGTCGGCGATGGAGAGATCGAGGCCCCGCACGGCGGCATACCCTCCTGGATAGATCTTTTCCACCTGTTCCAGTCTCACCGCTGCCACGAACCGTCCTCTATGGCTGTGGATTCGTCATTTCTCGACCGCTCCGGCAGTGAGTCCCTGCACGATACGGCGTTGGAGGAACAGAACGATGAGGAACAGGGGAGCAGTAGCGACCATAGCGCCGGCGAGGATTTGGCCCCACGGCACCTGATACTGACCGCGGAATAGCGCCAGCGCAACCGGTACGGTGTGTCGCTCAGGGCCCAACGTGAAGGTCAGCGCAAAGAGAAATTCGTTCCAGCAGTACACAAAGGTGAGAATCGCGGTTGTCGCAATCCCCGGCAGCGCCAGCGGCAACACGATCTCCCATACCGTGCGGAGCCGGCTGGCACCGTCTACCATTGCTGCCTCCTCGAGCTCGCGTGGCAGCTGGCGCAAGAAGCCGACGAGCAGCCACACCGTCAACGGCATGGCGAAGGTGAGGTACGGCAGGATCACCCCTGGGTAGGTGTTGATCAGCCGCAGGGCACGCAAGAGGAGGTACAGAGGGGACACGAGCGAGATCTGCGGGAACATGGTCGTTGCCAGGATCACTCCCAGGAGCGCCCCTTGGCCGCGGAAGTGGAGGCGGGCAATTGCATAGGCACACAGGGTACCCAGGGGAACGCACAATAGAGTTGTCGTCCCCGCCACGATCAGCGAGTTCCGGATAGGAACCCAGAAGGCTCGCTCGGAGAACAGGGCGCGGTAGTGATCGAGGATACAGGCAGGAGGCAGCAAGGAGGGAGCGGCGAAGAGGTGGGCCTCTGGGGTAAAAGAGGCGATGAGCGCCCAGTACACCGGGAAGAGCACCCAGGTCACCAGGAGCACGCCTGCGCTCACCAGCACCCACCGTTGTCCTGGGTTGGTCATGCGACTCCTCTCCCTTCTCTCCCGAGCGCGCGGATGTAGAGCAACGCCAGCGCGAACGAGACCAGGAAGATCAGCACCGACAGCGCAGCACCAAAACCGAAGCGGAGATGGGAGAACATCACGCCGAAGGCATACAGAGCGATCGGCTCGGTGGCCGTTCCTGGGCCACCACCGGTCAGGACGTAGATGAGGTCGAAGACGCGCCACGCATCGAGCGTGCGGAAAATCAGGGCGACGAGGAACGCAGGCCGCAAAAGGGGGAGGGTGATATGGCAAAACTGCTGCCATGGACCGGCACCGTCTATACGTGCGGCCTCGTACAGGGTGGGATCGATAGTCTGCAACCCCGCCAGCAGCAATATCGCAACAAAAGGGGTGGTCTTCCACACATCGGCCAGAATGACCGGAACCCAGGCGGCAAGAGGGTGGGTGAACCACACGAGGGGTTCCCTCATCACACCGAGGTCGGTGAGGACGGCGTTGACGATCCCGACTGGACTCTCGAACATGAGGCGCCACACCAGTGCCGCCACCACCGTCGGCATTGCCCATGGCACCAAAACCGCCGCCCGCACGAGGCCGCGGCCTCTATAGCGATGGTGCAACACCAGCGCCAGGGCCAATCCGAGCCCGAGTTCGACCGTGACGCTCACGAGGGTAAACGCTGCCGTGTGGCCCATCGCCTGCCAGAAGCGGGTGTCGGTGAGTGCCTCCGCATAGTTGGCGAGGCCGATGAATGGACGGCCACGCCACGGCATCCGTAAGTCGTGCAGGTGCAACGATTCCCACACCGTCCACAGCAGGGGAAACAGAGCGATCGACAGCAGGATCGCCAGGGTCGGGAGCACCAGGAGCCAAGCCAGGCGTGCCTCGCTGCGGGCGAGGCTCTCTTCTGTGTTGCGACTCACGGTCCTGCCTGTGGAGAGAGGTCGACTCGCTCGAGGAGTGCGCACATCGCGCGTGCCGCATCGGCGAGGGCAGCGGTGGGGTCTTGTTGCCGAGTCAGGGCACGATGCAGCGCAATCTGGAGGATGTGCGACAGTTCGGCGTAGACCGGTGTGACCGGACGTGGGACCGCGCGCTCGATGATGTGCCGGACCTGGTCGGGAGGAACGGGGAACACCCCAGCGAGCAGCGAGCCGTCGTACAGCGCCGGGCGCGGTGGGTACACCCCTAACGCCCGCGCCCGTTCCACTAGCTGTTCTGGGCGTGTGAGATAGTCGATTAGCTGGTAGGCTGCCTGAGGATGGTCGGTGTGGGCGTTGATGGCGAGTTGAGAGCCCCCGAGCGTGGCGGTGGGCGAGCCGTCAGCAGTGGCAGGCATCAAGGCGACACTGAACTTGCCGGCGACCAGCGAGGCGGCGGAGTCCTGCAAGAGACGGTAGGCGTAGGGCCAATTGCGCATACAGACGGCCTGTCCGTTCTGAAACGCAAAACGAACCTGTTCCTCTTGCCAGGTCAAGACGGACGGCGGCACGGCTCCGTCTCGATAAATGGCGTCTCGCATAGCCGTGAGCGCGCGCACCGCCGCAGGGGAGTCGACGACTATGCGCCCCCTATCATCCATGATCTGTCCGCCAAAGCCGCCGAGGTATTCGAGAAACACGGTCACCAGTCCCTCGTAACGGGCGCCTTGCCAGATAAAACCGAACGGGAGAGCGGCGTCGGTGCGTGCGCGCGTCACCAATTGCATCAGCTCGTCGAAGGTGCGAGGCGGACCGGCGAGGAGGTCCGTTCGCCAGTAGAGCATGCCCACATCGACAAACCACGGCAGAGCGTATAGTTGTCCCGCCCACTGATTGGCTGCGATCGTCATGGGGAAAAACGCTTCTCGTGGAGGGGCGAAGGAATCGAGCGGCAGCAGCCAGCCAGCCGCAGCGAACTCCGGGGTCCATATTATGTCCAGTTGCAGGATATCTGGCTCACCGGCACGGGCGTTGAGCCACTGCACGTATAATTGGCGACGTTGATCCGCGGCATCGGGTGTGACCCGCTGTATGACCTGGATCCCCTGGTGCGCTGCCATGAAACGGGCAAGTTGGCGCTGCAACACCTCGGCTTCAGCTCCGACGGCGCTACTGGAGAATGTCAGGACGATGTCCTGGGAAGGGGAATGGCAGGCGGTGAGCAACAGCATGAGCAAGAACACAGGGTGTATGCGTGCTGTACACAGCAGGAGCATCGAGAATCCTTCAGCTCGCCGGTGCCGGTATTGTAGCAGAGCGCTGGAGGAAGCAACCCTTGATTCGCTTTTTTTTCGCTGGCATAACAGCAGGAGGGCGCTGGTCATGATTCTCACTCGCAGACAAAAAGAGATCTGGGATTATGTGGCCGATTACATCTCCGCGCATGGGTATGCGCCGACCCTGGAAGAGATCGGCGCCCATTTTGGGCTCTCTTCTCTGGCTACCGTGCACAAGCACCTCTGCAATCTGGAACGTAAAGGGTTGATCACGCGCAAGTGGAACCTGAGTCGCGCCATCGAACTCGCCCGACCGCAGCGGACCGCTGAAGCGATCGAGCTTCCCTTGCTGGGGCGGGTTGCGGCTGGCACGCCGATCGAAGCGATCGAGACGTCCGACACCTTGACCGTACCAAAAGACCTCGTCCGACATCCCCATCGCACCTTTGCCCTGCGTGTTGCCGGTCAATCGATGATCGGGGAAGGAATCTTGGATGGCGATTACATCGTCGTCGAGCAGCGGTCGACGGCGGAAAACGGCGAAACGGTGGTCGCCGTGCTGGATGGGGAAGCCACCGTCAAGAGATTCTACCGCGAGCGGCATGGCCGCGTCCGTTTGCAACCGGCAAATCCCCACATGGAGCCGATCGTCGTGCGGGAGAAGGAAGTGGAGATTCGCGGCATTGTCGTGGCTGTGTTGCGCAAATACAGCCTCACTGCCGGAGCGTAGGGCAGGCAGCAGACGAACCGCTTTGATCTGAACGGCCAGCGGGTGGGAAGGAACCGTGTCGTTCTCTCTCTACATTCATATCCCCTATTGCCTTGTGAAATGTCCTTACTGCGACTTCAACGCTTATGCGGTGCGGACCTGGCCCGAGGAACGCTACATCGAGGCGTTATGTGCCGAGTTACGCCACTATGTGTCCCGCCCCCCCTGGGACGGCCAGGCGGTGGCGACGGTCTATTTCGGTGGCGGGACTCCATCGTTGTTCAGTCCGGTTTCACTGCAACGGTTTCTCGACTGTGTGGCAAAACTCTGTCCCTTCGTCACCGAGGATATTGAGATGACCATCGAGGCCGACCCAGCTACCCTTACCCGCGACAAACTGGCCGCGTATCGGGCGCTGGGGATCAATCGGCTCAGCCTCGGCCTGCAGTCGTTTCAGCCGCATCTGTTGCAGACCTTAGGCCGGTTACACAAAGCAGAGGATGGCACGCGAGCGCTGGAGTGGGCACGAGAAGTCGGGTTTACTAACGTCAACGCTGATTTGATCTTTGCCGTGCCCGGACAGACGCTCGCATTGCTGGAGGAGGATTTACAGCAGTTGTTTGCGCTCGCCCCTGAACATCTCTCCCTCTATAACCTGACCTACGAAGAGCACACCCCGTTCTGGACCATGAGAAACAGGGGACAGCTGCAGCCAGTGGACGAAGAGACGGAGGCGGAGATGTACCTTCTGATCCAGGAACGGTGTCGTGCCCAGGGGTATCGACACTACGAGATCTCGAATTTTGCCCGGCCCGGCTTTTGGTCCCGACACAATACGACCTATTGGCAGGGGGGCAGCTATCTAGGGCTGGGGGCAGGGGCGCATTCGTATGTGAGCGAACCTCCGTGGGGAATGCGGTGGAGCAACATCAAAAACCCGAAGACGTATATGGCCAAGGCTCTGACCCAGGGAGAAGCGAACAGTACAGTCGAGGTTCTGACACGCGCCCAGGCGATGGGTGAATTTGCCTTCTTGCAGCTCCGTCAGCTGGAGGGATTTCCGCTCTCACAGTTTGCCGACCGTTTCGGCGTGAGCTTTATGGATGCCTTTCCCCATGTGACAGAGCTGATCGCCAGCGGCCTGTTGCAGGAAGCGGCTGGTAGAATACAGCTCACCCCTCGAGGACTGTTATTGGCCGATACGATTTTTGCCTCGTTTTTCTAGCTGCTCCACATTCCATAGGACGCTTACGATGTGAGATCGGAGTCCCCAAAGTACTGGTAGAGAATGTCCATGTAGGGACCGCAAGGACGTCGCGCTTTGACGAAATCGCGCGCCGCGGCCAGCGACATGCCGCGGTGCTGGTGCAGGTAGGCGATCGCCACGGTGGGCGCACGGTTACAGCCCGCATTGCAGTGCAACAGAATGGTGTGGCCCTCTTGCATCAGAGTGTGCAGTTCGCGCAGCGTGTCGGGCAAAGCCTTGGCCAGGCTGGCGCAGTTAAAGTCTGCCACTGGGAGGCGGCGAAACACGATCTGGTGCCGGCGATACGCGGTCATTAGCGCAGGCAGCGCAATGCTTTTTGCTACCAAGTCGTCCGCATCCTGCAAGCTCAGCACAGCGGAGATGTGGAACTCTTGTTTCAGCCATCCCACGTCTTCGACCCGTGGGTACTCGCCGACAAACAGTGTTGGCAGGATTTGGCTTACCTCTGGCCGCCGCCGGCGCGTGTCCTCTTGCTCAGGCAGGTGGGAAAACGGATGATAGAAGGTGGTCATGGCCGCAAGGTAAAGGAGCCGGACGCAGGCGTCAAGGCAGCGGGTAGCGGTCTTGGGCGACCCGGGCCGGAGCTAGCCTTGCCAGCACCTAGCTATTTCGCTAGTAGGAGGAAACAGAAAACCATATTGCGTGCCGGACTGGCAACCGGAGAAGGGGGAATTATGAGTGCAGAGAACGAAAAGTTAGTGACCGACTTCTGTCAAGCGTGGTCGCGCAAGAATATCGAAGAGATTTTGGGCTATCTGACGGACGATTGTTTTTATCACAACATCCCGATGGAACCATGTGTCGGCAAAGCGGCGATCCGCGCGTTTCTCGAACCCTTTCTGAAAGATGTCCAGTCCGCGCGTTTTGAAATCAAGCATACCACTTCTGCCGGCAACGTCGTCATGAACGAACGGGTCGACCACTTCGATCTCGGGGCGAAGAAGCTTGCCTTACCGGTTGCCGGCGTGTTCGAAATCCGCGAGGGCAAGATTGCTGCGTGGCGCGATTATTTCGACCTGGCGACGTTCACCAAGCAAATGGGAGGATAAACCACCCGCCTTGCCAGCATGGTCGATGACAGCGTCTCCTCACTGCGTGCGATAGAGAGGATTGTTATGGAGAAACTCATTCCTGGACTCGAAGGCGTGCCGATCATGGAGTCACAGGTCGGCTTCATTGATGGGCAGAAAGGCATCCTCGAATACCGGGGAATCCCGATTGAAGTGTTGGCCGAGAGCAGTACGTACGAAGAGGTGGCTTACCTCCTCTTGTGGGGGAAACTGCCGAATCGTGAGGAAATGGCGAAATTCGATCACGACCTGCGCACCCACCGCCGGGTCAAGTACCGTATCATCGACCTCATGAAGTGTCTGCCCGAGACCGGGCATCCCATGGACGCTCTCCAGGCAGCAGTGGCGGCCTTGGGGATGTTCTACCCGGCCAAGATCGATCCTGCCGAGATTCAGCCTGGGACTGACGTCCTGGCACGTGACAAACATTACTGGTCGATCATCCGCCTCATTGCCAAATTGCCAACCATCGTGGCTGCATTTGAACGGATGCGCCACGGCGATGAACCGGTCAGACCGCGCGACGATCTCTCGCACGCGGCAAACTTTCTGTGGATGCTGACCGAGCAGGACCCGGACCCGCTCGATGCCCGCATTCTCGACGTCTGTTTGATTCTGCATGCCGAGCACACCATGAACGCCTCGACCTTCAGCGGCTTGGTGGTCGGGTCTACCCTGGCGGATCCCTATACTCTGGTCGCCTCGGCCATCGGCGCCCTGACCGGACCCCTGCACGGGGGTGCCAACGAGCAAGCGCTCAGGATGTTCCGAGAAATCGGCACCGTCGAGAACGTCCGCCCCTACATCGAGGCGAAGCTGAAAGCAAAGGCGCGCATCATGGGTGTCGGCCACCGCGTGTACAAGGTGAAAGACCCGCGCGCCTACGTCCTGCAAGGGCTCGCAGAACACCTCTTTCGGGTCAAAGGAGAGCATCCTTTGTACCGCGTGGCCCAGGAAGTGGAACGGGTGATCAACGAACATGTCGGCGCCAAAGGAATCGCCTCCAACGTCGATTTCTACTCTGGCGTGGTGTACGACCAGTTAGGTATTCCTATTGATCTCTTTACCCCTGTCTTTGCCATTGCGCGAGTGGCTGGGTGGTTGGCCCACTGGGTGGAGCAAATGAAGAACAATCGCCTCTTCCGTCCCGACCAGATCTACACCGGCCAGCATAACCTGCCCTATGTCCGCATGGAGCAGCGGACATAAATACTGAGCGGTCAGCCGGTGCAGGCACTGTCGTGCTGCTGCGGACTGGCCGCCTCGGTGCTAGGCGGTACGCAAGGCCGTGGCGTTGACGCAGTTGAGCGGGACCTCCCCGCGTCGGACTCGGTTGATATTCTCTGCCACTTTTTTGGCGATGCCGCGGAGACTCAAGTCTGTCGCTCCACCGATGTGAGGAGTAGCGATGACGTTGTAGGAGAACAAGGGATCTTGGGGATCGAACGGTTCGTACCAGAACACATCGAGCCCGGCGCCGGCAATGCGGCGTGTTCGCAAGGCAGCAAGGAGCGCCTCGTAATCGACCACCGGACCGCGGGCGACGTTGATGAGGAAAGCGTCGGGTTTCATGCAGGCGAATTC
>JANWXO010000280.1 GCA_025057295.1 Candidatus Binatia bacterium
CGTAGCCCGACCCCTGTTGGACGAAGGTTGCGATCGACTGCCCGAGCTGCTCGAAGGCTTTGTGGTTGTACCACAGCACCCCCTCTTCGGCCTCCGCGCGCGCTTCTTTGTCCGTGCGGGAGCAGTGCACGAGAGAGAACACCGCCGCCTGATTGTTCACGAAGTCGCCCACCGGCTGGGCATGGGCGATCGCCTCTTTATAGAGCCGGATCCTGCGACCCACTTCCTGGAGATTGAGGGCCAGGGTGAAAGAGAGCAGGCCGATGCCCTTCTTCCCCGCCAGCTCGTGGCTCTCCGGACTGGTGCACGCCATCCACAGGGGTGGATGGGGTTTCTGCACCGGTTTGGGAATGACGTGCCGCGGGGGGATGGTGAAATATTTGCCCTGGTGTCCGGAAAAGAGGTCTTCCTTCCACATGCGCGGGATGATGGAGAGGGCTTCCTCCCACATCCCGCGGGTATCGGCTGGATCGATCCCGAAGCCGCCCAATTCGATCATCGTGGCCGAGCGGCCGGTACCGAATTCCATGCGTCCATTGCACAGAATGTCCAGCGTCGCCCCCATCTCGGCGGCGCGAATGGGGTGGTTGTACGGGAAGGGCAGCAGGCGCACCCCGTGACCGATGCGGATGCGCTTGGTCTTGGCCGCAATCACCCCGTAGAGGACTTCGGGTGCGGAGCAGTGCGAGAACTCATCCAGGAAATGGTGCTCGACGGTCCAAAACGCATCGAAGCCCACCGCCTCGGCCAGCACCGTCTGTTCCACCACCTCGTGAAAAATGCGCGCCTCTGCCTCCGGTCCCCATTTGCGGGGAACGGTGATCTCGTAAAAGATGGCAAATTTCATAGGCGCCCCCCCTCGCTCCTACGTCCCGCTACATCCCGCTCAGCAGCTCCAGCACGGTTCCGTCGGGGTCTTTGAAGCACACCACCCCGACGGGGGTTCCGCCCGGACCGGTGAGCTTTTTGAGCGGAGCCACGAACTCGACCCCCATCGCCTTTAGTTGCTCGTAGGCCCGATCGATATCCTCCACCGTAAAAGCGATGCGACAGATGCCGATGTTATTGAGGGTGGGATAGGGCTGACCTTGCGGCGGCGGGTCGATGAATTGCACCAGATCGAGGACCGGTGCGTTTGGGTCGTCGCCGAGGCGCATAAAGACCCCGCGCAGCTTGTTCGCCTTGAGACCTAACGCCTCTCCTACCGCAGGGTCCTCGAGGGTGAAATCGTTCACTTTCTTGAAGCCCAGACTCTCGTAAAAGCGGATGGACCGCTCCATATCGCGCACGCAGATATTGACGTGAAAGAGTCGCTGCAACATGAGCTCTCCCTCCTTCTCGAGGCCGGAGGGAAGAGCACGGCATACCGTGCCCCTCCCTCTGGGGAACGCAACTCGCGCCGCCCTGCGCCTACGCCTGGCCCGAACGCAGCACCTGGCCGGGCAACGCCCCGGTGTGCTGGCCGTGTTCGTACAAGATCTGGCCGTTCACGATGGTGTATTCGATGCCTTGCGCCGGCATCACCAAGCGGCGGCCGCCACCGGGCAGATCGGTACGCATTTCTCCCCGCTTGCGCGACCCTACCGTCGCTAGGTCGAAGACGACGATATCTGCCGCCATCCCCGGCTTGAGCGTGCCGCGCTGGGTGATGCCGTAAAAGGCGGCCGGTTCGGAGGTCAGCCGCTTGATCGCATACTCCAGCGTCATCACCCCGCGCTCACGCACCCACGTCCCCAACAGATAGGTACAGTAGCCGGCATCGCAGAGCATATCGACATGCGCACCACCGTCGGAGAGACCGATCATCACCCGGGGATCGGTGATCAGCTCGGGGATGCGTTCCTCATTGGCGTTGAACAGCTCGTAGGTATATTGCAGTCGCAGCTCGTCTTCGATCGCCAGATCGAGGAACGTGTCGAGGCCATCTTTGCCCCGCTCCCTGGCGATGTCGGCGACATTGCGTCCCACCAGCTGTTGCAGCGCCGGGTTGGTCACCTCGTGGACCACCGCCCGCTCCCATCGGCCGGAGAAGACCTTAGGGGTCTCTAGCTCCTTGCGGAACGCCGCGCGGAACGCGGGATCGCGGTAGAGCCGCTTCTGCTCCTCCACCGGCTGCTGGAAGGCGGGCTTCCAACACGGCAGGTTGGCAAAGATGAAAGGATTGCGCAGGTCGATCTGGATGATCAGCGGCCGGCACGTCACCTGCGCCACTGCTCCCTTCTCGATCAGGGGTTCGGTCACCCGCAACGTATTCTGGCAGGCGTCGGGCATATCGTCGCGGTTGAGCAACGCCAGCCAGGTCACCGGCCGTCCGCTCTCGGTCAGCAACAGATCGAGCAGGGCATATTCGCTCTCGTCCACCACCGACACACTGTTGGTCAGCGCCAATTCGATACAGCCCTTACCCAACTCCTTGAGAGCGTTGCTATAGGCTTTGAGCTCGTCCCAACTGGCATTGCGACAGGCAATGGGCCGTCCCTTGTAGCCGATATGCTGCGCCACGTTGGTGGTGGTAAAGCCGAAAGCACCAGCAGCCACCGCCTCTTTGAGGAGCGCTTTGATCTGCGCCGTTTCTTCCGCGGTCGCCGCCCGTTCCATCGACGCCTCGCCCATCACAAAATGGCGAAACGGGGTCAGCGGCGCCATAAAGCCGATATTGATCCCGCAGCCCCGCCGTTGGGCGGCATCCATATACTCGGGAAACGTGACCCAGTCCCAGGTAATCCCTTTGGTCAACACCTCGAAGGGAATCGCCTCGACGTTGACGAGATCCCACGCCGCGATCTCCCGCTCCTCCGGCCTGCAGGGAGCGATGCCCACGCCACAGTTTCCCATCACCAGGCTGGTCACTCCATGCCAGGACGACGAGGTGATCAGCGGATCCCAGCAGATCTGCGCATCGTAGTGGGTATGGGGATCGATAAACCCCGGGGCAACGATGAGATCTGTCGCGTCGATGGTTTGTTTCGCCCCAGCCGTGACCGTGCCGATCTCGATGATCTTGCCCCCAGCGACCGCGATATCGGCGTGGTATCGCGGGGCACCTGTCCCATCGACCACGGTGCCGTTTTTGATGACGAGATCGTAAGCCATACATGACCTCCTTTTCTGCAGGTTGTAGGCGTCAAATGACACCTGCCTCCGCCAGCGCCTTCCGTTCGGATATGCTCAACTGCAACAACTCGCCATACACATAGTCGTTATCCTCCCCGTAACACGGGGCCGCGCGTCCAGTGGGGCCGCCTTGATCGACCGTGGCACGGGCGAAGTGAAACGGCACGTCCTTCACCGGCCAGGTGCCGATCTCGCTGTGCGGGAGAGGGATCAACCAGTTGAGGTGTTTGAGCTGCGGGTCGCGGTCGACCCGGTCCTCCGCAGTCTGACAGACACCAGCCGGGACACCGGCGCGCTGCAGACGTTCCTGGAGCGCGAACGGCTCCTGCTCCTTCGTCCATTCTTCGACGAGGCGGTCCAATTCATCCTGATGGCGGACGCGCGCAGCGAGAGTGGCAAACCGCTCTTGCAGCGCCCAGGCCGGACTGCCCATCTCCCGCACCAGCGCCTGCCACTCTTCCTCCGTGGTCACAGCGATCGCGATCCAGCGATCGGGACCGGCACAGCGGTAGGCGCCGTGGGGGGCCGCCGGCACGAAGGGGGAGCGGTTCCCCGTGCGCCGGTAGTGACGACCGTTGACCAGGTAGTCGAGAATCGCCGTCCCGGTCATGTAGATCCCCGGCTCGACTTGGGAGCAATCGATGTACTGGCCTCTGCCGGTCCGCTTTTTGTAGTACAGGGCACAGAGGATAGTGAGGGCGCAGTAGTACGCACCGCTCCAGTCCATGTACGAGAACCCCCACCCGGCCGGCGGGTACGGGGGAGGCAATCCAGACTGCTCCGTGAGTCCACTCACCGCCTGGGCAATCGGGCCATACGAGGCAAACTTGACATAGGGACCTCTGTACCCCCATCCCGGCTGCTGCACGTAGATGATGTCGGGCTTCACCGCCCTGAGGGCTTCATAGTCCAGCCCCCACTTGCGCATCGTTTCGGCGGTAAAGGA
>JANWXO010000281.1 GCA_025057295.1 Candidatus Binatia bacterium
AGGAAGTCTTCCGCAGCTTGCGCTCCTGAGCCGCCATGTCCAAGGAAAGTCCGTGGCTGACCTACGGGAGATACGGTGCACTGGGCTTCGAGTTTGCCGGGGCCGTCATCGCCGGCATCCTCCTGGGGAGGTACCTGGATGAGTGGTTGGGCACCACTCCTTGGGCTATGTTGTTGGGAGCTATCGGTGGGTTAAGTGGAGCCATTTACCGGCTGGTCCTCGTTCTGCAGCAGCTCTCTCGCCGTGGACAAAACGCTCGAGAAGATTGAGTCGCTGAACATCGCCCTGGTCTGCAGTAGTGCACTGCTTGGGTGGGCGACCGGCATAGTGCACGCTCCGAGCCTCGTGCTCGGCGGCGCTGTGATGCAGGTGAACTTCTGGCTGCTGAAGAAAATCGTTCGCGCCATGCTGGCGCCGGGTGCCGGCCGGACCAACCGCCGGAAGCGGGTGGCGGTGTGGCTGATGGCGAAGGGTGCTCTGCTCCTGCTGCTCCTGAGCGCGCTCTTCGTGCGCTACCCGGTCCGCGCTGGCAGCTTTGCCATCGGGGCCTCTTTACTGCTCCTGGCGTGCGTGATAGTCAGCCTGCCTGGGTTGAATCGCACCTCGCACGCGTGAAGCATTATGGAGCATCATCCGTTACTGTGGGTTTCTGTGATTCCCGGGTTGAATTTGCTCCCCGGGCACGCCGCTACCGCACTCGTGGTCACCGGCGTCTTGATCCTCTTCGCTTACTACGCCAATCGGCAGCTCGCTGGGGCTCCTGACCCTGTTGTTCCTGACGATTCCTTGACGTTGCGCAACATTGCCGAGTACCTCACCGAGGCGGTGTCATCGATGGCGGAGAGTGTCCTCGGGCACCATGGGCGGGACTACGTTCATCTCTACGGCAGCTTTTTCCTTTTTATCCTCTGCGCTAACCTTTTTGGCCTCCTTCCTGGCTTCTCTCCGCCCACGAGCAACTTCAATGTCACCCTGGCGCTCGGGGTACTCTCGTTCGTCGCTTACAACTACTACGGTTTTCGCGAGCAGGGCATGGGGTATCTCAAGCACTTCGTGGGGCCGATCTGGTGGCTCGGTATCCTCATGGTCCCTCTCGAGCTCATCGATAATTTTGTCCGTCCGTTTTCTCTCGGCCTGCGACTGTTCGGCAATATGACCGGTGACCATGTGGTGTTGGAGATTTTCACCGATCTGACCAAAGTAGTCGTCCCGGTCGTTTTCTACGTTCTGGGAGCCTTCGTCTCTTTGGTCCAGGCGTTTGTGTTCACCTTGCTGAGCTTGGTCTATGTCTCCCTGGCGGTCTCGCACGGGGAGCATCACTAACTGATACATATCAACTGCCGACCTACAGGCGGATGGAAGGGCGATGGGGTGGCGAGGAAGAGGACAGAGGTGTGCTCGGACTGCCGTCGGTGGGAGGCAAGAAAGGAGCAGAGGTATGAGGAAAGTATGGACCACCGGGATGTTGGCGGCAGTGGTGCTGCTGACGACCGTGAGCACCGCGTTCGCCCAAGAGGCAGGCGAGGGTGCGAGAGGAGTGATCGCCCTTGCTGCCGGGCTAGGGATCGGGATTGCCGCGGTCGGCGCGGCGCTCGGTCAGGGGCGTGCCGTGGCTGCGGCGATGGAGTCGATCGGTCGCAATCCCAACTCGGCCGACCGCATCCAAACTCCGATGATCATCGGCATCGCCTTCATCGAAGCGCTCGCGATCTACGCCCTGGTGATCGCCTTTACTTTGTCCGGGAAGGTGTAACGCGCGACGTGTGAAGATCACAGCCATCAAAAGCAGGGGAGCACTGGTTGCTCCCCTGTTCGTTTTTTGGTCCTGGCGACAGTTCTCAGGTCAGATATAACCCGCCTGCAGGAGATATTCTGCCATTAATACTGCCCCTTTTGCCGCCCCCATCTTGGTGTTGTGACTGACCAGCACATACTTGACTCCGTTCTCCAGCGCGTGGTCCTTGCGCAGGCGCCCGACGGAGGTCGCCATGCCGTCTTCGGCATCACGGTCGAGTCGCGGCTGCGGCCGGAATGGATCGTCATGGACGATGATCATGTGCTTGGGTGCTGAGGGGAGCCCGAGGCTGAGAAAGTCTCTCCCAAAGGCGATCATGGCTGCCCGCACGTCTTCGACCGAGCACGGGCGGGCCAGAGCGGCGAAGACAGCTTCGGTATGGCCTTCGAGCACCGCTGCCCGGGTGCACGTCGCGCTGACAGAAAACGCTGCCGGAATGATGCTCCCCTCGCTGAAGACACCGAGAATCTTTTGGGTTTCTTTTTCCACTTTCTCTTCTTCGCCGACGATGAAGGGGATAATGTTGTCGAGGATGTCGAGGGCAATCACCCCGGGAGAGCGACCTGCGCCCGAGACTCCCTGCATCGAGGTCATGAGGACCGTTGTGAGACCAAACTGCTCGAGCAAGGGTTTGAGGGTGATGGCTAATCCGATCGCCGTGCAGTTGGGCTGGGTCGCGAGGAATCCCTGCCAGCCGCGCTTCCGTTTTTGCACCTCGAGCAGGCGAGCATGATCGAGGTTGACACCCGGGATGAAGACCGGGACATCGGGTTCGGAGCGGAATGCCGAGGCAGTGCTGATCACTGGAGTGGTCTTTGCGTAGAGCGGCTCGATTTCTCTAGCCACGTCAGACTCGACGGCAGAGAATACCAGATCGATACCGCTCAGATTCAACGAAGACGCGTCGTAGACGGGCAGTGAGAGCACCGAGAGCGGCGGCTCGCCTTGGCACCACCAGCGACGCGCTCCCGTCTTCGCGTCACGAATCGCCTCACCATAGCTTTTCCCCGCAGACCGTTCCGACGCGGCCAGCAGGCTGACTTCGAACCAGGGGTGGTGATCGAGGGCGACGAGAAACTGCTGCCCAGCGATTCCAGTCGCTCCCACAACAGCAACACGTTTTTTCATGGTCCTTCAGTGAACGTGAGGCAGGAAGGTTTGTCAACGGCCTCCGCAGAGAGACACCTTCTCCCTGTTGACTTCAGGAGCGGAAGCCATAAGACTGGCATCGCAGGAAGGAGCGGTCATGACCGTTGAATATTTTGAGGACTTCACCGTTGGCGCCTCCTATGAAACCCACGCACGCACCGTGACCGAGACCGACATTGTGACCTTCGTCAACCTGTTTGGGTTTTTCGAGCCCCTGTTTATCGACATGGAATTCGTCAAAAACCAGAGCCTGTTCGGCTCCCGCATCGCCCCTGGTTCGTTCACCTTCGCCCTGGCTGAGGGGATGACCATCCAGTCTGGTTTGGTGCGTGGGGGCATGGCCCTGCTCGGGGTGCAGGAGATGAAAATCCCCGCGCCACTGCGCTGCGGAGACACGGTGCATGTGAAGGTGACGGTGTTGTCCAAACGCGAGACCTCGAAGCCGGATCGAGGGATTGTGACGTTTCTGCAGCAGGTCATCAATCACAAGGGGGATCTCTTGCTCGAGTATACGGTGAACCGCATGATCCGCCGCCGGCCAGCAGCATGACTATGGATGCCGCTCTCATTGCGCAACTCCGAGATCTCGTTGGGCCTGACGGCCTTATCGTGCACCCTGCCGCGCTCTCGGTGTACGAGTGCGATGGCTATACGTTAGAAAAAGCCACGCCGGAGGTCGTCGTCCTCCCCCGCTCGACGGAGGAGACCGTTGCGGTGGTCAAACTGCTGCATCGTGAGAAGATTCCTTTCGTACCGCGCGGTGCCGGCACTGGATTGAGCGGAGGGTGTCTCCCCGTCGGTGCGCCGGTCATGATTGGCACCAGTCGCCTCAACCGTATCCTCCATATTGACTTGGCCAACCGCTACGTCGTCGCCCAAGCTGGTGTCGTCAATCTCTGGGTCAGTAACGCGGTGAAGAGCCAGGGATGGCAGTATGCACCCGACCCTTCGAGTCAACAGGCCTGTACGATCGGTGGCAATATTGCCGAGAACTCCGGCGGTCCGCACACCCTCAAGTATGGGGTCACCACCAACCACGTCCTTGGCCTGGAGATGGTGCTGCCAGATGGAGAGGTGGTCACCCTCGGTGGGGTCGTGGAGGATGTGC
>JANWXO010000282.1 GCA_025057295.1 Candidatus Binatia bacterium
CCGATCTCGAGGGGCTGGCTGTGGAGGACGCCTTCCGGTCGATCCGCGAGCGTATCCGTGCGAATACGGCGGCCGTGCTCCAGCGCAGTCGGGAACAGCGGTGCACTCCTTACGAAGCGGCTTTCCAGATTATTCGCGAGCGCTGGCACCAGTTTGCTCCCCATCGTCCCCTGCACGCGGAGGGTTGAATGACGCTGACGGGTCGCTCTGCTACGTCCACGCCCGGCGAATTTCACAGTCGGGGAGGTCCTGCTGGAGGGCATCGATTCCCTGACGACTCACCAAGGTACTCCGCAGGTTGAGGACGCGGAGGCCGCGCAGTCCCCGCAAATACACCAGACCGGCGTCACTGATGCGGGTGTCGTAGAGCCAGAGAACCCGTAACCCGGTCAATCCCTGCAGGTGAACCAGATCGGCGTTTCCCACTCGCGTGCCGGAGAGCTGCAAATACTGCAAATCGTCCGCCTGCAGCCTGGCGAGGGGGGAGAGATCGAGGGCAGCATGGGGGCTGACGTTGAGACGCAGTTCCTTGCCCGCCGGGACCAGGACCGAGCCGCGCGCCTCACCGTATGGCTCCCAAAACGTATACCGCTCGCGCGCCCACGTACGAACGAGCAACTGTCCCATCGAACACGTAGAAGGGAAACCTACCAGGCGCTGCGGCAACACCGGCAGAGCTTCTTGCCCTGCGTTGTCAAAGGCGTCGAAACCCTGTATGGATCGTGTTCGCCTGCTCATGACACCTCGCAATCTATTTTCCCCTTTGCCAGAGGCGATTCCGCAAGAGATTGTCGAGATTCTCTTACAAACCGACCAGTGGCGACTCGAACGGATCATCTCCGCCGGTCAGACGACCCCACCGGGCGAGTGGTACGACCAAGAGACGCACGAGTGGGTCATCTTGCTCAGCGGCGGTGCTAAGCTGCGGTTTGCCGATGCCCCTGACCCCGTCGTGCTGCGGCCGGGTGACTATCTGCTCATCCCTGCCCACCGACGCCACCGGGTGGAATGGACCGATCCTCAGCAACTCACCGTATGGCTGGCGTTGCACTACCGCTGAGAGGCTAGGCGTTGACGTCGATCACGACGCGGCCACGGATCTGTCCATTGAGAATCGCCTCGGCCAGCGCCGGAACCTTCGCCAGCGGCTCGACAACTGTCATGGCATCGAGCTTGTCCAACGGCAAGTCTCGCACTAACCGTTGCCACGCGGCAAGCCGTTTCGGCTTGGGGCACATCACAGAGTCGATCCCGAGCAGACTCACCCCGCGCAGGATAAAGGGGTAGACGGTTGTCGGTAACGTCGCACCGCCGGCAAGACCACAGGCAGCCACGGCGCCGCCGTAGCGGGTTCCCCGCAAGACCGACGCGAGCACCTCGCCGCCGACGGTATCCACCCCGCCCGCCCAGCGTTCGGAGTCGAGCGGCCGGCCCGAGGGTTGCGCCAGAGTGGCCCGCTCGACGATCTCGGTCGCCCCGAGCGACATCAGGTAGTCTCGCAACTGCGGACGTCCGGTGGCCGCCGCAACCTTGTAGCCTAACCGTGCCAGGACGGCGACCGCGACACTCCCGACACCACCCGCCGCGCCGGTGACGATCACCGGGTGTTCTCCAGGTCCTATCCCGTGATGTTCCAATGCCATGACGCAGAGCATGGCGGTCAAGCCCGCCGTCCCGATCGCCATCGCCTGTTGCAGGCTGAGCGGGGCAGGCACCGGTACTAACCACTCCGCCTTGACCCGCTGCTTCTGGCTATACCCTCCCCAATGGGTCTCGCTCAGGCCCCAGCCGGTGATCAACACCCGATCACCCGGTCGATACTCCGGATTGTGCGACTCCTCCACCGTGCCGGCCAGGTCGATGCCACACACCATGGGGAAGCGACGCGCGATTTTTGCCCTTCCCGTCACTGCCAGCCCGTCTTTGTAATTCAGCGTGGAGTAGGCGACCCGCACGGTCACATCGCCCGGAGGCAGGTCGTCGGTGGCGAGCTCTTTCAGCGTCGTGCGGACTTTGCCGTCCACCTCTTCGGCGACAATTGCTTTGAAGGTTTCGCTCATACGCGATACTCCTTCCCATGCCCGCGCTGGCCCCCGCGGGCCAGGCGAAACAGGCTCCTAGTTACCATAGGCACGCTGCCTGATGATACCCCGCTGGCCACCGCGCCCAGAGAGGTCAGGGATGAGAACGACGACCCCGGTTGTTGCAGAAACGCGATTTCCTCAGGAGTCGATACCCGCCCGAGGATCGCATTGCGGTGAGGGAAACGGCCGAAGCGAGAGAGAACCTCCAGATGCCTGACCGCATACGACAGCGCGTCGAGCCACGGCCGTTCCTGCGACAGGGCGGTACAGAGCGCCACAGAGCGCTGTTGGTGCGCGAGGTTTTCGCTGTGCATGAAGGGCAGAGAGACAAACAGACGCTCAACCGGCAGGAGTTGGCGATCGAACCGTTGGTGTATCAGGCTTTCGGCGGTCTCGAGCGCGAGAGGATCGGTCGCAAAGGCACGCGGCTGGCCCCGGAACATGTTGCGCGGGAACTGGTCGAGCAGCAGGATGAGCGCGAGGCCGCCGCGTGGCGTGTCAGACCATCCAGACAGCCGCCCCTCAGCGGCACGGCAGTAGTCAGAGAAGAAACGGCTCTCGATCTCTCGGTCCAAGCGGGGATCGTGCCCGAACCACAGGAGGATTCGTTCCTCGTAGTACGCGGGATCGTCGCGGACATCACCAAACCAGAAGGCAAGGATGTCATGGATGCGTGCGTCGATCATCCCCTCCCTCTCCGTGCCCTTCAAACCCCGCGGCAGCTCCTCTGCTAGCCGGTCGCCGATACGATGCCGAGGCTCTGCGAGCTCGGGAGCCAGCGCACCCGGACGTCGATGTTCTTTTCCTGACGACTGCTCTGGTCGCGGACCCACACTCCCTGGATGACAATATCTTCTCCATCCCTGTAGACCGTCGCCGCAGAGAGATCAAAGCGATCGAGAAACTCGAAGCCGCCGGGCCGTACCACCTCCACGCGTCGCTCCAGCATATGCACGGTCCCCAGCGAATCGCGCACCCGCACGCTGATCGTATGGAGGCCGGACGGGAGCAACCCATAATTGAACGCCACCCCCCACCCGCTCTGGAGAGCGTTAGGGTATTGGGGAAAGACAGCCGCAACGTCCCTCCGCTCCGCACAGCACGGGATCGTACTCATCGGCTGTCCGTCGAGCAGCAACTGTATCTCCTCCGGTCTTGCCTCGCGTGTCTCGGGAAAGGCCCAGCCACGAATGACGTCAATACCGGACACAACCTGCCCCGCCTGAGGACTTTCTATGAGGGCGATAATCCCAGCGGCCGCTTGCGCCGCAGGCACCGCTGGGGTCTCCAGAACCCCTGACGGGAAGGCCGGCAACAGCGAGGCGACGAACGAGCGGAATGAAGAACGATGCGCCACGGTCACCGCCCCGACGAGCTCGAAGGATTGCGAGCGGGAGGACCAGCGAAAACGGGTCTCGATGGTTTTTTCCTGCAAAGTCGTGCGATCGCGGACACGGACCCCGCGCACGATCAGCTCTTCCCCGGCCAGCGAGACCATCGCCGTCGAGAGGTCGAAGCGCTCGAGGAACTCGAACTCACCTGGCTTGACAACCACCACGGTACGGGTTTCTGTGTGGGGTGGCCCACCGGCCACGCTGTGGACTTTCACCCGTATCGTATGGACGCCTGAAGGCAAAATCCCCCAGTTGAACGTTGTCCCCCAACCGCTGTGCAGGGTATTGTCCGCAGGAAATGCGGGAAACGCTCCCTGTACATCGCGGCGCTGCGCACAGCAGGGGATCGTTCCATAGGACTTCCCGTCGACCAAGAGCTCAATCGTGTTGATGCGGCTGCCCGCTCGGACATCGAACGCCCAACCGCGTATAGCGGTGATACCAGAAACCACCTGCCCGTGATCGTGGCTCTCCAGCATTGCCACCACGCTCGTCGTCACCGCACACGAGGTATTGGAATAGGCCGACAGGGTGAAT
>JANWXO010000283.1 GCA_025057295.1 Candidatus Binatia bacterium
TGCTGGAGTAAAGCGGGCAGCCTGGGCACCGGCTACCGCCGTGCAGGGCTGCCCTGCTCAAGGTGCTCCACCTGCGTCGCCAGCGTGCCGAGGAGCTCCTGCAGATGCCGAAGTTGGTCGGCCAGACGGTCCTTCTCCCTGGTCCCGCGCACGGCGAGACAGCCACGCTCAATGAGCTCAACAAACGCTGCCGTCACCTCTTCTAGGCGCTCGCGCCCGGGGAGATACCATTTGTGCAACCAGGCACACATGCCGATGATCGCGTAGACGACGAGCCGTGCATTGACGGGACGAAACACTCCTTGTGACACACCCTCGCGCAGAATTCCTTCTAGGTCGGCCATGAAACGTTGACGGACTTCCGCAACCTCGGCCTGCAGACGCGCAGGCAAGTCTGCCTCCTCACTATAAAACACAGTGAACAAAGCGACATTTTCGCCGATCGTGCGCAACAGCTCCTGGACGGTACGACGGAGCTTTTCGTCTGGTGGGAGTGGCGCGGTACGAAGGGGACGCAGGCTGCGTGCCAGGGTGTCAGCCACGCGGAGAAAGATTTTCGCCAGTAATTCCTGCTTGTTCTCAAAGTAGCGATACATCGAAGCCTTGGCGACTCCCGCGTGGCGTGCAATGTCGTCCAGGGTGGTCTGGCGGTACCCCGCGCTCGCAAAACGCCGAGCCGCGACCTCGAGCAGATGTTCTTCCATCACCTCGCGGCGTGAAGTCAGCGTGCGCGCTTTTGCGCAGGAGGTGGCATCCGCCTGCCGCTGAGCAGCAGAGGAGCGAGAGGCGAGAGGGCGGCCTGCAGGTTTCACGCTTGCACCCCGAAATATTTGGTAGTCTCAAAAGTATACCACAAGGTCCAGATCGGCAACAGTGCCGTCCGCTCAGGAGATTGGCGGGTGGTGAGGAGTGTGGCGGCCCAGGAGCCGACCGCAGCGATCGTGAAACCGCACACGCAAATCCCGTCGAGAATAGTCGGTACGCTTCTTCCTTGCGCTCGAGCCGTCGACAGAGATAAGCGGCAACGAGGCAGGATGTCGAGCAAAAGCTCTCCCCAACGTCACGCCACCGTCTGGGCGGAGAGAGCTGCCTCGAGTGGCATCCCGGTTGAGGAGCACAGTGGACCCACCGTCATGCTCCCTCTATCGTGTTCCCACCTGCTTCCCTGGTCCAGGCGCGATCCTACCGGGCACTCCTCTCACCCTGTCCAGACCTTGGGCATAATGTCGTGCACGAGCCGCCGCATGTCCACGATGGTCTTCACCGTCGGTGTGCCACTAAAGGGCGGCCACAGCAGCGGCATCGTCAGCCCCGCCTCCCGATACCGCTTGAGATTGTCGGTGATCTGTTCCACCGTGCCTATCAGCGTGGGCGTCAGCTTCCCGCGCGGGGTCTGATCGGTTTTCTCGCGCGTGATCGTAAACGGCAACATACTGGCGATTGCGAGTTCGTCGATGGACCGTTGACTGCCTCTCCGCTCCAACTCCTCCCGAATCGCGGCGCGCCAGGTACCGATCGCCTCCGGCGTGTCCATGATACCGATCCAGCCTTCGAGGTCATACGTGGCGACGAGTTCCGCCGCTAGCTTTGGATTGGCGACCCCCCCGAAAAACATCGGCGGCCGGGGTTTCTGCACCGGTTTCACGCCGAAGCCGCACTTGGGAAAGTCGGCAAATTCTCCGTGGTACTCGAACAGCTCATTGGTCCACACCCCCTGCATCACTTCGATCGTTTCTCTCACATGCCGGTTCCGTCTCTTGTAGAGATGCGCAGCACTGGCGGCAGCAAACTCTTCCGGCATCCAGCCTGAGCCAACGCCGACGTTGATGCGGCCGCCCGCGAGGTGATCCCAGGTCGCGAGTTCTGCTGCCAGCACCCCAGGAGCACGATAAGGGGTGACGATGATACTGACCCCTAACCGTACGCGCTTGGTGATAGCCGCCAGGTAGGGAATGAGGGGCAGACCGTGGAGGAACTCCGCACGTGCGCTGACCGGCATAGCGCGGGGGAATTCCTTCATGAAGCCAAACGGCTTCGCCAATTCCTGGCGATCCGAGGCCTCCGGCACGACAATGCGATCCAACGACCAAACTGAGTCGAAGTCGAGCGCCTCCGCTTCACGGGCCAAATCAACGATCTCGCTGACGGTGATCTTGTCGCGCAGGTTGGGCAGATAGAGTGCAAGCTTCATGGCACGTGCTCCGCTGTTGAGTGTGTTGTCGGCTCACTGCTCACGCATTCCGAGGGGCAAACATGATGATTCCCATTCCGATCAATGCCACAAACGCCCCCAGGACATCCCAAAACGTCGGCCTCACGCCGTCCACTGCCCAGAGCCACAGGAGAGCGACGAAAACATACACGCCGCCATAGGCCGCGTACACACGCCCGGCGGCAGTCGGATGGAGCGAGAGCAGCCAGGCGAAAACGGCGAGAAAAAAGGTAGCAGGGAGCAGCAGCCATGCACTGCGGTCGTGTTTGAGCCAAAGATACGGCAGATAACACCCCAGTATTTCCGCTATGGCGGTCACAAGAAAGAGGAGCGTGGTTTTCAGTTCAAACATCAGGACTTGCACTGGATGGACTGTCTCTTGTCATCCTTGAGGTATCGAGTCCGATTCCACCCTCTCGGGAGACAGCATCAGCACGGAACATAACTCGATGCTCACACAGCGGGCAGCGATGCCCCGATGCGCTTCAGGTTTTTTGCCCCTCATTCCCCTCTTTCCCCTCACCCTCCGCAATCACATAGGCCATGGCAAGAGTCGCGGTATGGGTAAGCGCAAGGTGGAAACGCTGGATCCCGAGCGAAGCCGCATAGACTGCAGCCTTGCCGTGGAGCACGATCTGCGGACGTGCCCCGCGCCGCCGTACCACCTCAATCTCTCGCCACCCAACATACTGTCCCCAGCCGCGTCCGAGCGCTTTCATCGTCGCTTCCTTGGCCGCAAAGCGGGCAGCATAGCTCTGATATTTCGCCCTCCCCCGCTGCTCACAGTATACCTGCTCCTCGGGGGTAAATACGCGGTCGCGCAGACGGGCACCGGTTTGTGGGTGCTCGAGGGCCATACGCAAACGCTCAACTTCAGCCAGGTCGTTCCCTACACCAATGATCATCCCCCTACCCCCTCTGGGTATCTTCACGGGCGTCGCTCAGCATGCGTGGCAACTATGACAGGTCGTGACATCGCACGGTGGAGTCTGGCGTTCGAGCAGCGCTTTGCGCCACTCGATCCAGAGATACTGTTTACTCACAGCGTGATCGATAAAGTCCCAGGGGAGAATTTCATTGAAGTCATAGCGGCGGTACACAAAGAAATCGGGATTCACACCCTCGCCTGCAGATGGATCGCCTCCTCCCTGAGATTCGCCACCACTGCCCGCTTGCCTGGCACGACGACGCCATCGCTGGATGACGCCCCACCAATCACCCCCAGTCCGATGAATCTCCCATAGAATACGGCTGACGCGCCGATCGCCACGAGACAGTAGCGTTTGGTAGTATGCCTCGCGGGGGGATTCGGTGTCCACCCTGACACGCGGCAATTGCGCCAGCTGTTTGCGCAACACCGCGAACTTCGCTCGCAAAGAGGCAATTTCCTCCATCGGCTCCCATTGGAATGGTGTCCAGGGCTTGGGTGAGAAGGCATTGACGGACAGGGTGAGTCCTCCCACCTTCGCACTCGGACCGCAGAAACGGGAGTGAATTTTAGCCGTCAACTCGACAATCGCTTCCACATCAGCGGGCGTTTCCGTCGGCAATCCCACCATAAAATAGAGCTTGAGGGACTGCACACCGCTCCCGACGAGCCAGTCGGCGGCGCGGAGAATCTCCGGCTCGGTGAGGTTTTTGTTCAGCACCCGGCGCAGACGTTCCGAACCAGCCTCTGGCGCGATCGTCACCGAATGATTCTGCTGTGCACCCAGCACCGTCGCCAGTTCCTCCGTAATGACATCGGCCTTCAGCGATGACGGAGAGGCACGTCCTCCGGCCTCCCCGATGAAACG
>JANWXO010000284.1 GCA_025057295.1 Candidatus Binatia bacterium
GTCCGGGCGAGTTGCGACCGCGGCCGTGGATGATCAACACGCAGCGGAGGCCATCGCGCACCGCCTGCAGCAAGAAACGTTCGACCTCAAGCTGGGCAGCCTCAGCCGTCATGCCGTGCAAATCGATGTACGCCTGCCGGGAGAACACACCGTTCCGGAGCTTGTGCACGAGGGTGGTATCCAGACCGATGATGCGGCCCTCGATATATTCATCGGTGTCGGTGATATCGAATCCTCTCCGGCCGGCGACGAGGTCGTAGAGCTCAGCGAGAGCTTCGTGCTCGCTCTCTAACTGTGAGCGGCGCAGCAGCGGCGGCGGTGAGCTGCTGACCCGGGTATGACCGGTTTTTTTCAGCGGCGTCACATCCTGCATCGCTCGCAGGAAGAGGTCCTCGTCGTCCTCTGCAGGAGAAGGAGACGGCACGGAGGGAGGGGGCGCAGGGGGTTTGGGAGGGACGAGTGGTTTCTCCGGCAGTTTCAGTTTCTTCTGCAAATCCCGAAACGGCGAGTGAAAACCAGCCATGCCTGCCATGGTACCTGGGAAGCCCAAAGAGGACAAGCAGGCAGGCGGGGGGAGAGGCTATAGTTCGTTGTACAAAAGCAGCTCCTGCCGCGAGCGCTGTGCCTCGAGACAGTGAGTGGTGGCAGCGTTGTCCCCCCTCTGGGGTGTGAGTCGGCCTGTTGGCGGGTAGGAGGAGCCTCGCTAGACGCCCAAGCGCTGAAGATATTGGGGGAGTTGGCTGCGGGTGGAGCGACCCGAAAGACCCGCGTGCTCGCAGCGCTCCAGGTAGTCAGCGATCGTCTGCCGCAGGAAGTGGGCTACGGCGCGACTCCCGCGCTGCACTTGTGACGCTTCGCTCCCCCCACCGGAGAGGAGAATGAGCGGCTCGAGGCACTCGGGGCTACCAGCAAGCCCGAGCAGGCAGTGCTCCGTGGTGTCGAGGTAATCATGGAGGAAAGAGGCGCGCTGTGGGTGGTGCCGCAAGTGATAACGCACGTTCCCCGTGCCATACGCGACCATGCGTGCGGCATCTTGCATGGCCAGGCGAAAGAGGCGCAGGTCTAGGGGTGAAGGGGCGATGGCTGCCATGTAGCGGTATAGTTCCAAGAGGAAGCTGCCGAGCAGGACATTGCCTGCTACGGAGCTGGTTGGATAGGTGTCCGCCGACAAGAGCTCTTTGAGAGCCTGCTCGGCACATACACTCGCACGTTTGAGGCCTTGGCCGCCTGCCAGCGCGCGCTTGCGAAAGGCCTCGACGTGGCGCGCGTGGTCCAAAATTTGCGCGCTCAGATAGCTTTTGAGTTCGAGAAATTCTTGGTTGATCGCATATACCCAGTGAGAGGTGATCCCGAGCGCCGCCGTGGCACATTCCTGCAAGAAGGTGCACAGCTGGGCCATAGCCGCTTCGAGGATTTCCGGCAGTGGAGCACGTGCGAGAGTCTCCCAGGGCAGATCGACAGCAGGAGCCCAGCGGCGAGTTTTCGCTTCTTCGTACAGCACGGCCACGTTGTCCGCCCATACGTCGCTCTTGCGATTCACCGTGTAGCCGAGGTCCGGCAGTTTGCCCCACAGTTCCGCACCGCGCGGCGCCATACTGTAGTTCGTGCGGATGAGATCCGGCAGCCGATCATAACTATAAGAACCGACGTTACAATCCTCGTAGGTCAGGCCGCGAGCCGGCTGCCGAGGAGCCACACGAACGCGTTCGGTCTTGGCCTCATACCAGTGCAGCGTCAGGTCGCCGCTCATCACCCGCTCGGTCAAATGGAACAGTTCGAGGTCTTCGAAGTAGTCTTTTTCGAGGTAGAAGGCCATTGCAGAATTCCCTGAGCTGACAAGGACGGGCTGACGGGCTACGGGATCACGCCGGCCTCTTGTAACGAGGCGCGGGTGAGCTCGAGGGCGTTGTGGAGCTTGCTCCGCTGACGCCGCTCTTGCAGGCCACACTTGTCGAGCCGCTCGAAGTACTCCTCGATCTGCTTCATCTGGAACAGCGCGGTAATGCGCGTACCGTGCTCGATGTTTTCTTTCTTGGTGCCTTTCCCTGCCAGAATGATGAAAGGTTCGGTCACCTCCACCGCGTAGCCGCCGCCGAAGACCATGTTCTCTACTTCATCGAGGTGTTGGTGGATCACCTCACGCTTTTCCGGGAAGTGGCGCATGACCCACTTGAGGTGTTGCACACCGTAACCGACGTGTCGGGCTTCGTCTTGCATCACCAGGCGGAAGATCTTCTTATCGAGCTCGGTGGGCGAGATGTACTCGCTGAAGCGGAAGAGGGTGAGCACGAAACCTTCCCCCACCAGGTGCAGGGCGAGGGACATCTCGGCGAAGGAGTCGGAGTCGCGGATCAGTTTGAGGCTCCACTCATTTTGCGGGCTGGCCTTCATCAGCCCGTAGCCTGTGGTGAGTGCCCGTTTGCGGAAGACTTCCGAGTGCCGGGCTTCGTCCATGACTTGCGTCGCCATGAAATTTTTCACTTCGGTAAACTCGTTGTTCAATCGCCCTAACCACTGCGCCGGTACGTCGGTGGCGATCATTTCCACCTCGGTGAGGAAGGTGAGCAGCTGGGCGTAGGCACGGCTGATGTCGTCTGGCAGTTCATACTTGGCGAGCTCGTGCCAGGGCACATCCAGGGTGGCGTTCCACTGACGCGTCATCGCCTCTTCGTAGTACCCTTCGGTATTGTACGCCCACACCTCGCTTTTATGGCTCACCGCCGGTTGGAGATCCGGCAGTCCCTCGGGGAGCTCAGCTCCGCGCGGAGCGAGACTACGGTTCTGGCGCACCACTTCCGGCAGAGCGGTAAACCCGTAGGCGCCTTGGTCCAAATCGCGAAAGGTCAACCCGCGCCGCGGGTTCTCCGGGGTGGCGGCGAGTTTTTCCGTCTTCGCGTGCAGCCACCCGAGGTCGAGCTCGCCTCTCAGAGTGCGTTGCCAGCGGTCGAGGAAGTTACGGTCAGTGAAGAAATCGATCGTGCTGAGGTATGCCATACCCGTCTCCTTGGTCCTACGAGGGGCTTAGGTCGTGACAACCGCCCCGGCTGCTGTAGACATCGGCAACTCTACATCCAGCGCACTCGCTAGGTCGAAGAACTCCTGAATGCTCTCTTGAAAACGGAAGAACTTGTCGCGGTTGTCGGGGTCGTCGTACAACAAGGTCAGCCGCTCGCCGAAATGGGTCAGGGTGTTGAGGGAGTGACTGACATCGGCACCGCCGTGCTGACGGATATTGTCGAGCATCTCCACCCAGGCGGCCAAGTCGCCTTGCAAAACGAAATCGATGGCAGTGAGGTCAAAGGTGGACACCTCGCGGACTTCGCGGCACTCGAACACTTCGAAGGTGAGAAGGTACTGCCAAGCGCGGTCGGTCGTGACGATGCGAATACCGAAGGTCGTGTCGACAAAGCCCAAACGGCGGAAGCGCGCTTCGTCCTGCCGCATCAACGCCTGTAAGGCTTGAAAAAAGGTTAAAGAGGGGAAGGGAATCTTCATGCGTGGATGAGTCCGAGCAAACTGAATCTCGGTTCAGATTGGCATGGCATCCACGGATTGTCAAGTCTAGTCTATCGTCTGGGAGGTGAGAGGGGCTCAGTGGCGAGCCCCCTAGGACTGTGGTGTGAGAGGTTAGACCCGTATCTCCGAAGGGTTCGATGAGGGGGTAGTGCGGCTTCTTTCCTGAACAGTGGTGCGTGCGAGTTCAGCTCTGACCTGTGGCATGACTTCGGTGGCGAACAGGGACATGTTCTTCTGCGCCAGTTCGTGCGGCAGCGAGCCAACCTGGAGGAGACACAACAAAATCCCGATGCCCAGTTCTTTGACGATCGAGAGCAGCTGCTCCCGCACCGTAGCAGGGCTCCCGACAAGAACGAAACGACCAGCGAGCAGGTCTTCCCATGTGTTTTGGGTGCCCAGATAATGCTTGCGCGTGAAAGAACCGACAACGTTCTGGTATGACCGTGGCGTGATATACCCTGGTGGGAAGCCC
>JANWXO010000285.1 GCA_025057295.1 Candidatus Binatia bacterium
CCCTGGCCCGCCTGCAGACGCAGGTAGCTCTTTTGCCCCTAAGAGGCGGGAAGATATGGGTCTCCGAACAGCTGTCCGTATTGCTCCTCTAGGAAGCGCTTGTGTCGCTCCTCGTCCTGGCGGATCTTCCCGAGGAGGCGGCGGCTCAGGGGATCTGCAACCTGCTCTTCCAACGCGCGGAAATACCTGATCGACTCGCTCTCTTTCGCAATAGCCATTTCCAGCAGAGCCCGCAGGGGACTAGAAAGCCGAGTGTGACTATACCGCTCCTGCCAGGCTTTGAGCAGTGCTGGCTCGCGGGAAGGCTCGGTGAGGAGCAGGCGTACCTCCTGCAACACGGCGCGGAGAGCGGGGTTGCCATCTTGCTCGACCCAGTCTACCAGCGAATGGAAGTGTTTTTCTTCTTCCGCGGCGAACTGCCGTGCGTAGTGCTTCACTTCTTCACTTGCAGCGTTGTCGGCGACTGCGGTGTAGAAGTCTGCCGCTTGCAGTTCGCCCTTGAGGGACTCGATGAGGATCTCGCGCAGGGTTTTGCTCATAGTCCACTCCTTTTTTCGTGCTCGTTGTTAGTAGCGGAGTGTGTGTCTTCTTCCTCCCCCGCGCCCCCAAAGTGCAGCAGGCCAGTGCCTGATACCGATAGCCTTGGGTGACGATTACCTCCCTAATAGGCGTTCCACCGCCACCATTTCAGCAGCGGAGGTCACAAATCAGAGTGTATCTATTCCTGTCAGGGGGAAAGTCAAGCACGGCTTCCCCTCCGCGAAAAAAACTGGCATGGTGATCTCGCACGCGCCAGCATGCTCGGTCTTCAGCTCCTTTCGGCTGAAAGACGCTCAGATAGGGCCCTGCACATGACGGCTGCACCGTACGGAGCCTTTGCACTCGTTCTGCATTCGCATATTCCTTATGTCCTCTCTCATGATCGACTGGAAGAGGAGTGGCTGCTGGAAGCCACCGTCGAGTGTTACTTACCGTTGCTCCAGACCCTCGAGCGGCTTTCTCTGCAGGGGATTCCTGCCAAAATCACTCTTGGGGTCACACCGGTTTTGCTCGAACAGTTCGCCCACCCACAGTTTGCCGCTCGCCTGCTTGCCTATGTCGAGCAGAAAACCCGTGCCGCTCAGGAAGACCGTCGTCTTTTTCGCGCGGGCAAGGATTCAGCCTTCGCTCGCTTGGCCGGTTTATGGGCGGAGTTCTACCGACGGATGGGAGAGTACTTTGCGGACCTGAGCGGGGATCTCGTCGCTGCCCTGCGGCGGTTGCAACACAAAGGGATGGTGGAAATTATCACTTCTGCTGCAACCCATGCCTATCTCCCCCTGTTGGGCCTGGATGACAGCGTGCGAGCGCAGGTCGCCGTCGGCACAGCGTGCTACCAGCACTGGCTCAAACGCCGCCCTCGCGGTTTCTGGCTGCCCGAGTGTGCGTATCGTCCCGCGTCCTATTGGGTCCCTCCGGTTGAAGGCGTCGCGCAACTGCGCCCAGCCGCTCGCCCGTCTCTCGATCACTGTCTGGCGGCTGCGTCCATCCAGTATTTCATCGTAGATGATCGACAGCTGAAGAGTAGCCCGCCGGACTATGCACGCCATTTTGCTCTGCGCGTCTATTGGGTCGACGGGCGGGATGCCACACCCTTGCCGCGGGTCGCCATGTTCGCGCGCGATTTTGCTACCACTGCCCGTGTGTGGCAACACGACGCAGGATACCCTGGGGATCCGCTGTACCTGGAATTTCATAAGAAACAGGGGGACAGTGGTCTGCGGTACTGGCGCATCACGGACCGACGGGCAACCTTGGCCTATAAGCAGGTGTACGTCCCTGAGTGGGCATTTACCCAGGTCGGAGTCCACGCGGCGCACTTCGTGCAGGGGGTACGCGAGACCCTCCGTGCCCACTGGCTGCGTACTGGAGAGCAGGGGGTCCTGGTGGCTGCTTTCGATACGGAATTGTTTGGCCATTGGTGGTTCGAGGGACCGCAGTGGCTCTACGAGGTGCTGCGACGGCTTGCGATAGGTGGGGATATTGTGCTCACGTCCTGTAGCGACTATTTGGACCGCCATATCCCTCAACAGACGGTACAGCTGCGGGAGTCCTCCTGGGGGGCGGGAGGGGACCATCGGGTGTGGTTGCAAAAGGAGACCCGCCAGCTCTGGCATGAGGTGTACCAGGCTGAGTGTGACATGCGGTCCTTAGGGACGCTTGTGCGGGGGAGGCCGCTCGATGCGCTTCTGACCCGTGTGGTGCGCCAATGCGGCCGAGAGCTCTTGCTGCTACAGGCGTCGGACTGGCCGTTTATGATCAGCACCGGTAGTACTCCTGATCATGCCAGGCGCCGATTTTCGTCGCATTACCGGAATTTCCGCCACTGCTTGTTCCTGGCGGAGGGGGTGTGCAAGGACGAGCCTCTCGGGGAAGAGGCATGGCGGCTGTTCGAGGAGATTGAGCGGCAAGACTCTTTATTCCTCCAACTCGACCCTCATGTCTTTTGGCCGCAACCACAGCGCAGTGAACACCCCGCAGAGGTAGGACAGCGGCACGCCAATCCGGCTCGCACGCGCAAGAGTCAGCAGCAGGCGATAGCTCCACCCGGAACGTCATGACCCAGCACTGCATACGTTATGTTGGCGCTTACCAAGGAATGGCAGGATCCTGAAGACGGCATCGAGACCGTGCTCCTCTACTGGACCGTTACTCGGCAGGGGGAGGAGCCGCGCTGGGCGAGCGCGCGATCGGTCGTCATGGCTGCCCAGCCGGCGACCTATCCGGTACGCCGCCGCTGTACCCTGTGGGTCACCCCTCCGTTCGGTCGCAGGGTGCTCTTGCCAGTGCGCCGTACAGCAGAGCCGGTGGCTTTCTACGTACACTGCTTTTTTTCCGTTGTCCAACGGGGGCGTATGTGGAGCACGGCCGTGTCGAGCCAGGAGATCCGGTCCGCTATCGTGACCCATAGCGATCCGTCAGCCGAGTGTACACAGGCCTTCTTGCACTACAGTTTTGACGGTTTGGAACACGTGCATGCTGTCCCGATGGTGCTCGAAGGGGTTTCCCTTCGCGCCCAGCTTCTGCCCTCTCTTCCCGACTGTCCTGGCAATGGGGGAAGTCCCGCCGACCGCAAGCAACAGGCGAGACGAGACCAGTTGGTGGCTCGTCTCCCTGCTCCTCATCTCTTTCATGGGCGTCTGTGGGGACCAGCGGAGACGCGGGTGCGCTATGTGGTCTACTTTTGTCGCCAGGGCACGTATAATCCTTTTCGCGAGGGTGGGTTTTGGCTGTTTCAGGACGGCGGGTTCTGGGAGGTGCAGTTATAGGCAAGAGGACCTCTTGTCCCTGGAGAGCCTTCCCGATACCAATACGACGGATGAGCGGGGGAAGAGGGAAAGCTCAAGAAGGAGGAATACAATGGGCACCGAAGCGAAAACCGAGGAGGCGGCTACGTCACCAGCCTCTTCTCTCGGCGAGATCCTCGACAAGCACGCTAAACTTGAAACGCAAGTGGGCGAAATGTACGTAACCTTTGCCGCCACCTTCGGCCAGAACCCAGAGCTGCGCGCGCTGTGGAGCGGCATGGCGCTCGAAGAAGGAGGGCACGCCGCTCTCTTACGGGCCGTGCAAAAAGGGCTCCTGTCCGGCGTCTTTCAGGCCCACTCTTTCCTGCTCCCGGTCGAGATCATGGAATCGATCGCTGCGCGTGTGGCAGACTGTTATCGTCAGGTGCAAGAAGGGGTGTCGTTAGATCAAGCCTTACAGATCACGTGGGAACTGGAGTGCTCGGAGCTCGATTTCCTGCGCGAGTTGCTCGTCTCGTCCAGTAATCTGGGCGAGTTAGGATTCCCGACCAACCTGGAGAGTAAGGACAAGCACTTGAGCCGTCTGCGCGAGGTTATCCAGAAATACACGACCGACGAGGAGTTGCGGCGTGAGGTGAAATTTTTGTCCGCGGA
>JANWXO010000286.1 GCA_025057295.1 Candidatus Binatia bacterium
AGGCTCCTGGATGCATTTCCTCGAAGGTTTTGGGTGGATTCTTCATGCTTCCCACCCCAGCAGTGGCGGTCAGCCCCGGATTCGCGATCAGAGACGCCCCTTCTCCGACCACCCATGACAGGCGTCCCTCTTTATCGGTTTCGATGCGTGGTACACGGTTGCGCATCGACGCGGGCGCCCGGCTGGTCCACAGGTCCGGGGTTTCGGTGACGTGGGTATCGACGTCAATAATGGTGTAGCCGCTCATGCAATTCCTCCTTTCTCGTGGTTGCAGGCCAATGCCCTTTCTGCACGCATCATAACTTGGCACGCCTTGGCGACGCAATCGGTCTTGCTCCTTCCCCCCGGCTGGACACCGTTGCAGTCTCCCCGCCCTCTTGCAATGGCACAGCCTGAGGCGCACAGTGTTCCGTGCTGTGGTGATGTGACTTGACAGTGTCGGGAACATTGCTGCTTGATGAGAGTTCTCTGCAAAGGAGGGTACACCCATGGGGACATATACTGACGAACGGCCGCACGCACGGGCAAGCGAACAACGTATGGGGTTTGTACGCCGCCCCCGCTTCGAGGACTATCGCGAGAAATACGCCCCCTACTTCAAGCTGGAGCGCCGCAACGGCATCCTCCAGGCGCAGATGCACACGAACGGGGGACCGGTGATCTACGGCCTCGCCATCCACAATGCTTGGTCCCAGTTGTGGATCGATGTCGGCAACGATCCCGACAACGAGGTGCTGATCTTCAGCGGCACAGGGGACAAGTGGATCGCCGGGTTCGACCCAGAATTCTCTACGCAATCGCTACACGAGATGCCGCCAGACGCGTTCTACGATCAGATCTACACCGACGCGACCAAGCTGCTAGAGGCCTTCATCTTCAACATCGACATTCCGACTATTGCCTGTATCAACGGTCCGGGCTTGCACACGGAATTCGCCCTCTTGTGCGACATCACCCTGTGCGCAGAACATGCGGAGCTGTTCGACCCGCACTTTCGCTTCCACCTGGTGCCCGGAGACGGCCAGGGGCTCACGTTTCAGGAGTTGATGGGACTCAAGCGTGCGGCGTACTACCTCTACACCAGCGACAAAATCACAGCCCAGGTAGCCAAGGAGATGGGCTTGGTCAACGAGGTGCTGCCACTCGACCGGCTGCTGCCGCGGGCGTGGGAGATTGCCGAGAAGATCATGGAGAAGCCGCGCGCCGTTCGGCGCTTCACCAGTGCGGTACTGCGGCGGCAGTGGAAGCGACGCCTGGTGCAGGATCTCGGCTTCCATATTGCGCATGAGCTGCTGGGGATGTACCTCAGCAGGCCGCTATGAGCGAGCGTGGAGGAGGACGTATGAAAGCCTGGGAGATCAGAGATGCCTTTGGGATCGATGCGCTGCAATGTGGTGAACGGCCTGACCCGCCTTTGCAGCACGGTCAGGTACGCGTCAGGGTCAGAGCCGTCTCGCTCAACTATCGTGACCTCGTGACGGTAAAAGGCGGAGTACGGACGCTGCGCCTGCCCCTGATCCCCTGTTCCGACGGCGCCGGCGAGGTGGTCGAGGTAGGTCCCGGCGTTACGCGGGTCAAGGTTGGTGACCGGGTGGCCGGAATCTTTTTCCAAAAGTGGCTGGCAGGGGAGATCACTGCCGCCCATTTTGCCTCTGCGTTGGGCGGAGCGCTCGACGGTATGCTGGCCGACTTTGTCGTGCTGCACGAAGATGGGCTGGTTCACTTCCCTCCCCATATGAGCTACGAGGAGGCGGCGACGCTCCCGTGTGCTGCGGTCACCGCCTGGCAGGGGCTGGTGACGAAAGGAGGGATCAAGGCCGGCGATACGATCCTAGTGCAAGGCACGGGCGGGGTCTCGATCTTCGCCTTGCAGTTCGGCGTGATGGCAGGAGCGCGGGTGATCATCACCTCCAGCAGCGACGAGAAGCTGGCGCGCGCCCGGCAACTGGGTGCCTGGGAGACGGTCAACTACAAAACCACGCCCGAGTGGGGCAAACGGGTCATGGAGCTGACCGCTGGGGAAGGGGTGGATCACGTCGTCGAAGTGGGTGGCGCCGGCACCCTCGAGCAGTCCTTCCAGGCTACCCGTGTGGGGGGAACGATCAGTGTGATCGGTGTCTTAACGGGTTTTACCGGTCAGATCGACCCCTATCCGGTCCTCAGAAAGGGGCTGCGGCTGCACGGGATTTATGTCGGGTCGCGCGAGATGTTCGAGGCGATGAACAAGGCCCTGGCGATCCATCGCACCAGGCCGGTGATCGATCGCGTCTTTTCGTTTGCCGAGACGCAGGCCGCGCTCAGATACCTGGAGAGTGCGGCGCACTTTGGCAAGATTGTGATCACGGTGTAAGAAACTGCGAACCCTGCGGAGCACACGGCATGGAGAGTGTAAGCGTAAACAACCGACATCGCGCTGTATGGAGCCTCCTCTTCTCTTTGATCGTTCTGCTGGGGCTTGGTTCGGTCGCGTCTGCCACAGACCCTCCTGCATCATCGGCGCAGGCCCCCAACCAGGCTACCTTGCTGATGCTTGCCAAGATTGCGGCGGCGGGCGCCTCGGGACAGTTCGAGACAGCCGAGCAGCTCTTCCGGCAGGGGAAAGAGGCGGGGCTGAGCGAGCTGCAGATGTACGAAGCGGTGTTGAATCTCCTTCCCTACATCGGCTATCCCCGCACCATCAGTACCATGACCAGCTTCCAGAAGGTCTACCCGCACTATATTCGTGAACGGTCCGGTGGCGGAGAGCCACAGCCGACCGAGCCCTGGCAGGACTATGCGGGAACAGTGTGGGTGGAACGGGGGACACAGATTCAGCAACAGCTTGGGTTCAGTGGCCCGGGTGCGGAGGAGCTTGCCAGACAGATAACACTCCTCAGCCCGGAACTGGCCGAATGGGTGCGCTACGATGACTTCGGCCGGGTCTTTGGTCGCGCCGGGCTCTCGCTGCTCGAGCGAGAGGCGATCGTCATCGGCGTCCTCGTCGCTCAGGGTGCGCCCCAGATTGCTGCCCATCACCGGGCGATCCTGCGCGTTGGCGGGAGCGAAGCCCTGGTCGACGCGCTGGTGGAAGCGGTGGCAGACCTGGTCGACGAAAAGGCACTGGCAGCAGCCCGGCAGTACATCGCCGAAGTACGAAAGCGATAGGCGTTCTATGGGCGAAGTCGGGTGAAGTGTGCTCAGTATAATCGCGGCCCAATAAAGATCCCATCCACAAAATGTTTGGTTCTGGTCGCTGCCTTTGCCGGCAGCGCCAGCACCTGTTCGGCCAGCTGGCGAACCGCCGGCAGCAATGCTCCGTCCTTAACAACGCGGTGGACCATCCCTCGCTCGTACAGTTCGCGCGCCGTGAAGTGCCGACACAGGATCATCGCCTCTTTCGCGCGCCACGGTCCTAGCTGTGCTGCCATCATCAGGGCTGGTCCGCCTGTAAAGGCAACGCCGAATTCGACCTCTGGGACCCAAAACTCGGCTGTCTCTACGGCGACGAGAAAATCACAGGCGGTCGCCAGTGCCCATCCACCTCCCACCGCGTAGCCATTCACGGCTGCGATGGTCATACAATCCAGGCGCGTAATCTGATCGAAGACGCGTCCGACCGCACGTGCCACCCCGCGGTGACTGGCCGCAAACACCCGAGCCCGTTCCTCCCGATCCTCGATCCCCTTGAGCATCGATATGTCGGCGCCCGCCGAAAAGGCGGCGCCGGTACCGGTGAGGATCAGGACTCGCACAGTAGGATCGTTGCGCACGGCGCGTACGAGCTCTTCCAGCTCGTTCATCACCTCCAGATTCACGCAGTTCCGTCGCTGCGGGCGATTGAAGGTGATGGTCGTGATCGCCCCATCCTTTTCGTAGAGAAAATGAGTCGCCATACGATCTAGGACTCCTCTAGTAGAGCACCTGCTGTGCGCGCAGCCGAGCAATGTC
>JANWXO010000287.1:0-3680 GCA_025057295.1 Candidatus Binatia bacterium
CTATCTCCCTGCCGACGAGATCAGCTCGTGCCCGGCGGACCGGGTACCCGAAGCTGTGACGGCGGTCGACGTGATCATCCCAGCGATGCACCGACTAGATGCAGACTTGATTGCCCGCACCTCGGCGCGGATGATCCACCAATTTGGCGTCGGCCTCGAAGGTGTCGATATCGCCGCCGCGACGCGTCGCGGGATTTATGTCGCCAACGTGCCTGGGCACCAGGGCATCGGCAACGCGGCCTCGGTCGCCGAGCACGCCGTGTACCTCATGCTCGCCCTAGCGCGGAAATTTCCACGCGCGCTCGCCAACGTGCACCGTCGCGTCTTCGGTGCCCCCCTCGGTCAAGCGCTCACCGGCAAGACCGTCACTATCCTCGGCGTGGGCAGCATCGGCACGGAACTGGCAAAACGCTTGCGTGGCTTCCACATGCGGCTGATAGGTCTCAAACAACACCCCTCGGAAGCGCTCCGCCACACATTCGGCTTCGATTTTCTCGGCGGACCACAGGACCTCGCACACGCGCTGGCACTTGCAGATTTCGTGGTGGTCGCCCTGCCGCTCACTCCGGCAACCCGAGGCTTGATCAACGCGCACGCACTCGCCTGCATGAAGAGGACAGCGTTCTTGATCAACGTCGGGCGTGGACCGGTGATCGACCATGACGCCTTGGTCGACGCCCTCGCCCGAGAAACGATCGCAGGGGCTGGGCTCGATGTCTTTTGGGATGAGCCGGTCGATCCTGCCGACCCGCTTTTTCGTTATAACGTCATTGCTACTCCCCACATTGCCGGGGTGACCGATCTCTCCTACGATGACATCGCGCGCAGCGTCGCAGCGAATATACACCGCCTACGCACGGGCGACGTCCCTCTCCATTGCGTGAACGCGGCCGACGTGGCAGCAAGGCAGCGTGGACACCCCCGGACCGGCGACAAGACAGCGCACTGAGTGTCTCGCAACGACTCGAAAGTTCCCGACCGCTCGGAACACGCACGAGAGCCAGGACGCACCGGATCTTCTCCCGTTCATCCTTCTTGGTCCTGGTCGCCTGCGTGGTGCCTGAGTACAGACAGAGTGCCGAGGAGGAACATGAACATCCAGAGAGGGCTGACTGTGTTGTGCTGCGGAGCCGCTTTGCTGATCTTCTCCGCCTGCGGCGAGACCCAACAGAAGCCTGCGCGACAACCAACGCCGTTGGACTTGTCCATCACGAGCACTCTCTCTGGGGAGGTGCGCGTCGCAGGGTCGGTGCCTGAACAAGCTGTCTTGCAGCTCGGCGGATGGTCCGAATGTGCAGCACAGCATCCCGGCGGACTGCCGCGCGCTGGCGATGTTCTCGTCAATAAGGGGAAGCTCCAAAACGCTGTGGTGTATGTACAGGCGGGCTTAGGAGACCGCGTGTTCGCCGCACCGACTGAACCAGTGGTGAGTGACCAAAAGGGTTGTATCTTCCTCCCGCGCATTCTCGCTGCCCAGGTGGGTCAGCCCATCCGGTTTCTCAACAGCGACCCGCTCGCGCATAACGTGCGCGGCATCTCGACCACCTCGCAAGCCTGGAACTTCAGCCTCGGGGTCAAAGGAGCCTCGCGCACGCTCACACTGGAGAAGCCGGAAGCGATGATCGCGATCACCTGCGACATTCATCCCTGGATGAAAGCGTATCTGGGAGTTTTCGACCACCCGTATTTCGCCATCAGCGCGGCGGACGGAAGCTTCACCCTGCGCCATCTCCCTCCGGGAGACTACACCATCGCAGCCTGGCACGAGCGGTTCGGCACCCAATCGCAGCAGATCTCGCTGGGAGAAAAGGAAGAAAAAACCCTGATCTTTACCTTTACCGGGCAGTGAAGGCAGCAACAGGGGTCACTCGCCTGCTCTGGGGAGGACGGAGAGAGGGAACACCCGTCCCAGGCCTGCAGCCCTGTCGAGCGGGGGCTCTCTCTTTCCTCGCACGTGGATGACCGGCGACGACTCTAGGGCCAGGTTTTTGCAACACCAGGCGAAAACTTGAAAATCATGTAATACGCCAGCCCAAAGCCGAGGGCCAAGACGATGATCACCCACAGGAAACTGAACGGGATCGAGGGGTAATGCCCGGCGCCAGCGAACATGCCAAAGAGCATGGGAACAGAGAGGAAGGCATTCGTCCGTGAGGTATACAGCGCCCGCTTGGCCACCGCCGGCTGTTCAGGCGGCGTCTGCCCTTCCTTCGTCCAGGTGATGAGCTTTTGTTGGGCGGGCCAGATGATGAACCACACGTTAAACCACATGATGGTCCCCAACAGGGCGCCGAAGGTGATCCACAGGCCGGCGCTCGAGCCGAACAGCCCCGCGTCGCCGGTGAAACCAGTACCGAGAATAAAATACTTCCAGATGATCATGAGGAGCCCGGACAGGAAAGTAAACATCGCTCCCCAGCGAAACCACCACAACGCGCGCGGCATCAGCTGCGGGACCACCTCCCGCCGGGTCGCTGGCTGCAGCGCAGCAGTGACATGCGCGTTGATGAGATTGAAGAAGTACAGCATGCCGATCCAGGTAATCCCAGCCACAAAATGAATCCAGCGGAAAAGCGCCTGTAGCAAATCATTCGCGTCCACGGTGCACCTCCTCCTCCTGTGAATGTTGTCTCCCTGCACGCTGATGCTTTTTCTCTCTCTTCCTTCTCCGCCTTGCCAATTTTACATCTTGCCCCTCCCTCCTTTCTCCCGTTCCTGCCGGTCTGTCAGGGGACCGGACCAACGCCGGCTGTGTTGCTCACCGGTCGCTGTTTTTTTCCACAGCGCTCGCAGAACCCATGGATGGTCAGACTGAGCGCGGTCACTGTCACCCCTGCCTCCAGCAACGGGGCAAGGTTGACCCGCCGCTCCCGCTCTAGCAGAACATCTTCCACACGTCCACACCGTTGGCAAATGAAGTGGTCGTGCTCACTCACCATCGGATCATAGCGCGCCACCCGTTCCTCTAGCAGCAGCATGCGGACTTTCCCTTCCGCTACAAGCCGTTGGAGGTTGCGGTAGACAGTACCGAGGCTGATGCGCGGCAGTTTTTTCCGCACTCGCCGGTAAATCTCATCCGCAGTCGGGTGCGAATCCGCTCCCTGCAGAGCTGCATAGACCGCGGCGAGTTGCCGGGTCTCACGTTTGCGGATCTCATTCCTCATTCGTGCTTCTCGTGCCCCCCCTCCCACCTCCCCTATAACTCGGCGGCCAACACCTGACGCATCGCGGGGGGCAGTATCGCCTGTGCGCGATAATTCGGGTGGTCGATGACAAGGCGCGCTTCCTGTCGCTCGTCTTTGAAGGCAGCCTGGGCCGCAGGAGACAGGGGAAAGCGCACATACTGCACCGCGCTCAGATTATCCTCCTTACTCCGGCCTGGTTCAAACACGGCTGGGACGACAATCTGCTCGCCGATGCGCAACGTGACCGCCCTATCAATCCCGATCAGGCGGACAAGCTCCGCACGGATGCGCTCGAGTTCCGTGATCTCGATCAGCATGGTCGCCGACAGCTCGCCCTCCTCGGGAATAAGGGTATTGTAGGTGTCGAGCTCGAACCGGATCTTGTCGATGTCGGTAATATGCTCGGCCCGCAGCATCTCCTGGATTTGAAAGAGGACCGTGTCATGGTTCTCAAACACGAAGGTGATCCGGTCTCCTACCGACACCCGGCGGTTT
>JANWXO010000287.1:3690-3927 GCA_025057295.1 Candidatus Binatia bacterium
CGGAATTCGTCACGGATCCGCTCGTACCGTTCGAGCCCCATAATCTCGTCTAGCGTGACTTTGCGCATACCATTCCGTGACGACCAGGGGAGAGCACGATGGATGTGCCCTTCCCCCTGGAACGTCGCTTGTTATTGGTTCAAGGTTTCCAGGCCTTTGCTGAAACGGCCCGCGTGTGACTTTTCTGCCCGCGCGAGCGTTTCAAACCACTCAGCAATCTCGTCAAACCCCTCCTCA
>JANWXO010000288.1 GCA_025057295.1 Candidatus Binatia bacterium
AGGTGCAGAACGGTCACCGTCCCGTGTCCGCGCCCACGCTGTTTCTTCCGCGGATGATGACGCAGCGCAGCGAGTATCTTTTGCAGCACCGCCTGCTCCTCGGCGGAGAGCTGAGTTCCCTCCTGCTCTGCTCCTCCTTCCACAGAGGCCTCCGGCTGCGTCTCCTCACCCCCCTCTCTGGGCTCTGCGTGCTCCTGCGTCTCGTGCGGCGCGTGCGTCTGTCCCGCCGTCGCCGGAAAGGACGCCAGATGGAGTTCTGTAGCGAAGAGGAGGGAATCGTAAACGCTCGCCGCTTGCTCGACATCGAGCCTCAGGGCAGCGGGGGACTGCAACAGCAAGGACGAAAGGACAGGCGGCAGCAGCTGCGTCTGGGTCTCTGCCCATGCGAGATCCGCTGCGAGCCCCTTGTAGCGCGCCGCCAGACAGCGGGCGATACGTTTGCTCTCGACGTAGACAAAGAGCGCGTGCAACCGCTCGGGATGGGGAAAGAGCCGACAGTAGGCAGCGAGCGTGTCCGGGGGCTGGGCCTCCACGCCGAGCAGCCGGCGCACCGAGTCGGGCAAACGGGTCCAGAACTCAGGCACGGACAACGCATGAGTCCCAAACTCGACGCGGCCCGCTTGGTGCGCAGCGAGCACGCGATAGAGACGAAAATTCTCTTCGTAGGTCGGAAACACTTCTACCACCGCCGGAAGCGGCAGGAGCTCATCCCCTGCCTGCAGAGGCGGGGGGAACACAACCCCATCGCCTTCTGTGATACCGACAGCCGTGCCACAAAGCATATGGAGGTATTTGAGCAGCAGGCCGTGCACGTCGCTGAGCAATACCCGGGGAGAAGCGTGGTGGAGCAGCAGCGTACTCGTGCGCGACTCCAGGGCAAAAAACGCCTCGCCCGCCTGTGCATTCCGGCGTGCAATCTCTTCGCCCGCTGCGATCCATGCCTGCACCCGTTCTCCCCCGGCTTCGTCGTAGACGCGCGACAGAACGCGCAAGAGTCGCGCGACACCGGCAGGAAAGGTCTGGGCGAGGCGGGCGATCCGCTCCACCACAGCCCCCCGGTTTTCGGCTGGGAGGCTACGCAACGTCGGGCCCAGGAAAGGGAGCACGGCAGGCAAGGGGTCGGGATCGAAGGTGGCAGCCGCCTGGAGACAGCGGAACAAAAGACGCTGCTCGGCTGCAGAAAATTCGCGCATGCTGGCCGGGAGCGCGTGATACAAGGCGGCAGCCGCCTGGGGTGCGCGGGCCGCCGTGGTTCGCACGAGGCGGTAGAAGCTGAGGCGTTCGGCCACTGCCAGATCGGCCAATCCAGCAGGAAGCTGGACGAACGTCGGCGCCGCCGATGCCGCCTCGACATCCAACCCGGCCCGGACCCATTCGGCGATTTCTCCGCGGGTCAGCGTGGACAACCATATCGGGGTTGCGGCAAAAAAAGCCGTGGCCAGCTCCGCTCTCCCTGTCCCTCGAGCCGTCAGGAGGGACACCCCCTGTTGTATCCACTCTTGCAGCGTGCCCTCTGCCAGCCATTCTCTCACACGCGCTGCCTCCACCGACGTCAGGGCGTTGCACAACGTCTCACGCAGAGCAGGGGAGAGTCCATCGAGCGCACGCGCAAGTTGCTGTCGCTCCACGTCACTCACTGGTAAGATCGTCAGGTCCATCATGTAGCAGCCTGCCGTACTGTTCGTGGTGAGCAGTATCCTGATCCGTGCCCTGTCGCAACACCTGCGCATCGGCCGCCCGCGCAGCCCGCTGACCTGCAGCCACATCGACGAGGACGAGCAGACCACCACCCACCACGAAGAACAGGATCACGGCGAGAATGGCCGTCCGACTCGACCCCGTTGCCATACTGATCCCCGCAAAGAGCGCAGGGCCGAATATTCCCGCCACCTTTTCGCAGATGGCAAAGAAGGCGAAAAACTCGGAGGATCGATAGCGCGGGATGAGACGGGCAAAGAGGGAACGGCTCAGTGCCTGACTCCCCCCCTGTACCATCCCGATCAGCACCGCCAGCAGGTAAAACTGCCACGCCTGCGTCATGAAATAGCCGACGATGCTGACCACGGTATAGACCACGAGAGCCAGCAAGATACCGTTCTTCGTGCCGATCCGTTCGGCCAGCGCACCAAAGAGCAAGGAACAGGGGATACCGATGAACTGGACCAGCAGAATGGCGCTGATGAGTGCCCGGGAAGGGAGGCCGATCTCCGTGCCATACACCGCCGCCATGCGGATGATGGTCCCAATCCCGTCGTTGTACACGAGAAAGGCCAGGAGGAGGAGAAAGGCGTGTTTATACACGCGCAGCGCTCTCAGGGTCTCGCCGAGGCGGGTCACAGCGAGCCGCACCAGGCTCACTCTGGACCGCTCCCGCGCGTCCACCCACCGCGGGGGTTCCACGACCCGATAAAAAAGCGGCAGGGAGAAACCGAACCACCACACTGCCACGCTGAGAAACGCAAGGCGCGCGGCCGCAGCGGCATCCGGCAACCCGAAGACGCTGGGGTACTGGATCCAGGCGAGGTTGAAGGCAAGGAGCACCCCTCCGCCGAGATAGCCGAGCGCATACCCGGCTGCCGAGATCCGATCCATTTCGTCGTCCCGCGCCACGTGCGGCAGGAGGCCATCATAAAAGATAAAGCTGCCAGACGCCCCGATATTGGCGACAACGAACAGCGCGGCAGCCAGCTGCCACTCCCCCCGCTGGACCCAAAAGAGGCCGGCAGTCGCCAGCACACCTATCGCGACAAACACGGCCAGCAGCCTCTTTCTCACCCCCGCTGCATCGGCCAATGCTCCCAGGAAGGGCGCGAGCAGCGCAATGGTACTCAAGGCTATGGTGGTTGCGGTGGCGAAGTAGGCCGTGGCAACCGCTGCCGGGAGAGAGGCGGCAGCAACCGTGCTGAAGTAAACAGGAAACACCGCCGCCACGACCGTGGTCACGAACGCCGAATTGGCCCAGTCGTACATCACCCAGGCGCGTACCTCGGGTCGCTCCAAACCGAGTCGTCGCACCCACGCAGCGGCAGAGAGATACAAACGAGACACACCCACTCCTTTCGCCCACACCGGCGGTACGCGTCGCGCTCCGCTCTCGCTCGGCTTGACAGCCGAGCGGGACAAATATATTCACATACGACCAGACGACGCAATGATCACTACAAGTGAATATTCTCTCCGTGCACGTGTCGGGACCGAGGAGAGGACCGCATGACGAAAGATGAGCTCATGAAACAGACCGTCAGAGAGCTGCTGGTACTCGCCCGGCGCCTCGGTCTCCGCGGCGTGAGCCGTTTGCGCAAAGCGCAGTTGATCGCCACGTTACTCGAAACGATGCGCGCGACGCCCCCGGCTCGTCGACGGCGAGCACCTACGCGCCGCTCGACACGTCGCGCGCGTGCCGCTCCCGCGGGCAGTGGCGCATACACGCGCAAGGAGCTGCTCGCGCTGGCGAAACAACAAGGCTTGACCGGCGTGAGTCGTCTGCGCAAAGCACAGCTGCTGGCTCGGGTCGTCGGAGTTCCCTTCTCCGCGCCACCGGTTTCCCCCTCTCTCCCCCACCTTTCCGCGATACCCGCCGAGCTCCTCTCTCCCGAACCTCTTGGTGCGACCGCACCGCAACCGACTACTGCCGACATTGCAGCTTCTGCCGCATCCCACCCGCCTCCGCACGCAGCGCCTTCACCGGCGCGCGCTGCACGCGACCAGGAGGCGCGCGCGGTGCTCCTCGCGCGCGATCCGTACCAGCTCTACGCCTACTGGCAGGTGCCCGCGGCAGAGGAACAGCTGGCGCCACTGGCAGCACGCGCGGGACAGTTAGTGGTCCGTGTCATCGCCGAGTCTGCTCCCGACACCTCCCAAGATGGCGCGCTGACCACGCTGACTCTACCCGCTA
>JANWXO010000289.1 GCA_025057295.1 Candidatus Binatia bacterium
TGAGCCTGGCTTCGGCAATCCGGATAACCTCACAATCTTTGAGATGGAAACCTTTAACGGATTTCTCTTTGCCGGCACGGGCAACCCAGTGACCGGCTATGAAATTTGGAAGACTCGCGCCGAAGGGCCGGTACCCTACCAGTGGACTAAAGTGATCGAGCGCGGTGCCTACCGTGGCCCTCTCAATGAGGGGGTTGTCAGCATGTGTGAGTTTCGCGGTGCTCTCTATGTCGGAAGCGGAATTCAGAACGGCGGCTATGATCGTGTCTATAATATTGGACCAGCAGCGCCAGAGCTCATCCGCATTTACCCGGACGATACCTGGGAGTTGCTGATCGGGACGCCGCGTGACACCCCGCAGGGTTTCCGTGCACCGCTGAGCGGCCTCGGGCCAGGAGCGGGGAACGGCTTCAACGGATATTTCTGGCGCATGGCCCAATACGATGGGTGGTTGTACCTGGGGACGTACAACTGGGCAAGCTTGCTCCCCTATTATCGTCCTGTTCCTTCTCCGAGCTGGGCTGAGCGATATGGCCGTTGGATCGGGATCGATAACATCGTGCGATTTGAGGGAGGCTTTGACCTCTGGCGCAGTCGGGACGGGGTCTCGTGGGTCCCTGTCACGACAACCGGGTTTGATAACCCGTATAACTTCGGAGCCCGCACCCTGGTAGGCGGAACACCGGGGCTGTTCGTGGGTACGGCGAATCCTTTTGGGCCTGAAGTTGCTCTCCGTACCCCGTTGGGGTGGACTTACATCCCCAACCCGCGTGGCGGGGCTGAGTTATGGTTGGGTGCACCACGCCGGCCGAACACGACTGACCAGGGCAACGGTTGGCTGGGGCGGTGTCGATGCGCTGTGTGTCGCGAGAGTGTGGAACGATGACGAAACAGGTGCGGACTGGAGATCGGCAGGATAATGCCTGGCGGCAGCGCCTCCGCATACTCGCAAGTCAGCGTCGTCGCCTGGCGCGATGGGGAGAAGGGCGACCGGGCTTGACGGATGCCCGTCCTCCGGAACAACCGCTGCAAGGACCGGGAGGGAAGGAATATCGACATCGACAGGTACGAGCGACGGTTTATGGAGAAGGTGCTTTGGCATACTGGCTGTTCGAACCTGCTGAACCGACACCGGCCACCGCACCACTCATCATCTTCCTGCATGGCTGGGGAGGAAACAACCCCGCCAGTTTTGGCGCGTGGATCGATCATTTGGTCAAACGCGGCAATCTCGTGCTCTTTCCCGCGTATCACGATTTCGCCGGCCGCACGCCGCCGAGCGCGATGTTGGTGAATGTCATCAGCACGGTAAGGGATGCAACGGTGGCGCTCCAGAGAGAGGGCAGGATTCGCCCGGATCTCCAGCGTGTCGCCTATGTTGGCCATTCGATCGGTGGCGTGCTTGCCGTCCAACTCGCGGCGGTGTCCCGGCGAGAAGGGGTTCCGGTGCCGAAAGCGCTCATGCCGGTTGCGCCTGGGATCGGTGCGGCTGAACAGCGCTCTGCCGCGCAACTACGTGAGATCCCGCCTACAGTGCTGCTCCTCGTTGTCGTCGGAGAGGATGACCAGAATGTGGGGGATCGGGTTGGCCGGATCATTTTCCTCGGCACGCCACAAATTCCGCCCTCAAACAAAAACCTCGTGATTCTCCGTTCGGATTACCACGGGACTCCTCCTCTGGTGGCGAATCATCGAGCGCCTGGTGCAGCGAACCCGGCGTACTGGGTCCCACGGGACCAGGCAGCTGGTCGGCGGCTAACCTCTGGATCCCTTTCACCTGACCTGCCTCCGGTGGACGCCCTGGATTACTATGGATATTGGAAACTTCTCGATGGTCTCACCGACGCCGCGTTTTATGGATGTAACCGTGTATATGCACTTGGTGATACCCCTCAGCAGCGCTTCATGGGGCTGTGGAGCGATGGAACCCCGGTGGAAGAACCATGGGTAATCACCCACCCTGGTATGTTATGGTAACGTTTTGCGTACGGAGGAGCTTCCCATGGCTGATCCCTTGTTGATTATTCTCGCTCCCCCGCGTTCGTTTACCTCTGTGGTATGTGCAATGCTGGGGCAACATCCGCAGATGTATGGGCTGCCGGAGGTGAATCTCTTTTCGGCGGAGACGATGCGAGAGCGGCAAGGCATGCTGAGATGGAGGAAACCTGGGGAGAGCGGCCTCCTGCGCACGGTTGCTCAGCTCTGGGGAGGGGAACAGACGATGCAGACAGTTGCCCTCGCCAAACGGTGGGTGCAGTTTCGTTTGGAGAGTGCCTGTGTTTCGGTGATGCGGGAGTTGATGGAAAAAGTGCGCCCTCGCATCATTGTCGAAAAGAGCCCGTCGACGACCCGCAGGATCGATTGTATGCAACGCATCCGCCGCGCCTTCCCTGGGGCCAGGTTTATTCATCTGTTACGGCATCCGCGTACCCAGGGTGACTCCCTCTTCGCTATGGTGAAGAACAACCGGGCACCGGTGTCGGTAGCACAGGAACTGGGAGCGCTCGATTTCAGTACCGATCCGCCCACCCTCGACCTGCAAAAGGTGTGGTACGCCCTTCACATGAATATTTATACCTTTCTCCAAACTGTTCCCCGCGACCAATGGATCCGTATCCGCGGGGAGGATCTTCTTTCCGATCCCGACCACTATCTTGCCGAGATTGCGGCGTGGCTTGGGCTACGGACGGATAAGGAGGCGATAGAAATGATGAAGCACCCTGAGCGGTCTCCGTATGCCGGTATCGGGCCTCTCAACGCGCCGTTTGGCAACGACGGCAAGTTCCTCCGCGATCCCCGTCTCCGCCCATTGCCGAAAGGGAAGGAGCCTTCCTGAGACGGTCCACTCAGCTGGCGGCCGGATAAGAGGGGGTTTTCCCCTGAAGTGATCGAGCTGGCGATGGAGTTTGGGTATACATAGGACTTGCGAGTTGATGCGGTGAGTACGGGATGATTATGGCAGAGGCGGTTCTATGAGGCGAAAGATGAGTGCGTCGCTATGGTTGGCATTTGCCTTCTTTCTACTGATCTTTTTTGTCGTGGTGAGCAGTTACGCCGGCCCGCGTCACAGAGGACGTGCGAACAGAGGAGAGAATGGACCGGGCGACCAGGTCCGCTCGATTTATGTCGATAACAGAGAACGGACTTTCCTGCTGCACCTGCCGCCTTCCTATACGCCAGGTCAGCCTGTCCCGCTCGTGTTGATCTTTCACGGTGGTGGTCGTGGCAGTGGGCGCGGTATCGCGCGACGCACCGGGTTTAATCGGCTTGCTGATCAGCATGGTTTTATCGCTGTGTATCCTGATGGCTACCGATCGAATTGGAACGATGGTCGTGGCACGACCGACGCAGAACGGGCTGGGATCGATGATATCTCTTTCGTCCGGCAAATATTGCGTGAGGTGCAGGACCGCTTCTCCATTGACCGCAGGCGGATCTACGCTGTAGGGCTGTCGAACGGAGGAATGTTTGTGAATCGGCTCGGGTGCGAGCTGGCGGACCGGCTAGCTGCCATTGCCTTCGTTGTCGGTCCCATGCCGGCTCCTGTCGCTTTGCGCTGTGAACCCCAGCGTCCCCTTTCGGTGCTGGGAATCTTTGGCACAGAAGATCCCCTCATCCCCTGGGGAGGGGGAGAAGTCCGTGGTGGCGATAGAGGACCGATTTTGGGGGTTGAGGAGACGATCAATCTATGGGTGCGCAAAAATGGGTGTCGCGCTCGTGGAGAAACCGAGATCTTGCCGCGGCGGGTGGAGGACGGAACGGTGGTAAAAAAGACAAGCTATCGCGGCTGCCGGGAAGACAGGCGGGTTGTCCTCTATACCATTGAGGGTGGAGGGCATGTATGGCCGCCGGCGAGACCGGTGTCTCGACGTGCTGGCCGGTC
>JANWXO010000028.1 GCA_025057295.1 Candidatus Binatia bacterium
GAAAAAGTGCGGGGGAAGGTCACTATTATCTCTCCGACCAAGGTGCACGCCGACGAAGCCTATGCAGTCTTCCAGTCGGTGCTGCAGGTGAAGGGTTTCACCACCGTCCCGAGCGGCAGCGCGATCAAGATCGTCCCGAGCCGTGAGGCCAAGCAGGCCGGCTTGCCTATGCTCTACAACGGCTCGCTCACCGCTGCCGGAGATGAGTTTATCACTCGTCTGGCACCGTTACGTCACGTCGCGGCAGCGGAGATGGCGACGGTCCTGCAACCTATGATTTCGCCTGATGGGCTCCTCATCCCCTATCCTCCCACCAATACGCTGATCATGACCGACTCCGCACTCAATATCAGACGCCTCCTGGGACTCATCGAGGAATTGGACGTCGAGGGGCAGGAGCGGATCACCGCGGTGAGCCCTCTCAAACCCGCATTCGCTGCCGATTTGGCCACCAAGCTCGAGCACATTATGAAAGAATATAGTACGCCGGAGAGTGCCTCACCCACCCAACGGGTCAGACCAGTCACTGCGACCAGTGGTTCAAGCCCGTCTTTGTCTGGGGGGATGCGTCCAGTCCGGGTCCTGCCTGATGAACGGACCAACGCCCTGATCGTGCTTGCCGGGCCGCTTGAATTGAAAACTATCCGTCGTGTCGTCGACCGGTTGGACATCCCACTGCCCCCCGGCACCAGCAAAATCAATGTCATTCCACTCAAGTATGCCAACGCGGAGGAGATGTTGCCGATCCTGGCGGACCTGATCGGTGCACGTCCGAGTGGGACAAAAGAGGAGAGTCGGTCGATTCGTGCCCCTCGGCGTCCTCGCGGGACATCGCGCACAGATCCTGCGTGGACGCGATCCGGTCGCTTCGACTCTGCCTCAGGGGCGTACCGCCAGGCGAGCAATACGACCACCGACACACCCCAGCCGCCCCAGGGAGTAGTCGGCACCGCCCCTGAGTTCAACGGCGAGGTGCAGATCACCGCAGACCCGGCGACTAACTCGCTCGTGGTCAGTGCGTCCCCGCAGGACTTTGCCACGCTCAAGCAGGTGATCGCCCAGCTCGACCTGCGTCGTCGCCAGGTCTACGTCGAGGCGATGATTTTGGAAGTGAGCGTCGACCGTGCACGCGAGCTAGGAATCGAGCTCCAAGGCAGTTTCAGCATCGAAGGGGAGGGTGTCGCCTTGGGGCGGGCGACGTTCAAGGATCTCAACCGTGCCCTGACGGATCCTACCAGCCTGTCGGGCTTGTTGCTGGCGGCTGCGAGCAACAAAACAATCGAGCTGCCCGACGGGAGGCGCATTCCGGCGCAGGTGGCTCTCCTGCGGGCGGCGCAGAATAGCCGGGACATCAATGTCCTGTCTGCCCCCACCCTGCTCACGACCGATAACGAAGAAGCGGAAATCTTGGTCGGACAGAACGTGCCCTTCATCGCCAGCCGGGCCACCGACTCGACGGACCTCAAGAACCTGTTCGCCACGGTGCAACGTGAAGACGTGGGGATCCGCCTGCGACTCACGCCTCAGATCTCGGAGGGAGACACTGTCCGCCTCGATATTTACCAAGAGGTCTCGGCTATCGTGCCGACCCCACCATCGGTGGGAGATCCTACGCTTGTCGGGCCAACCACTTCGGTGCGATCAGCGAGTACCACGGTCGTGGTCAAAAGCGGACAGACGGTAGTCATTGGCGGACTGATCTCCGACAATATCACCCGGCAACGCAGTACGGTGCCGTATCTCGGCAATGTCCCGGTTTTGGGAAACCTGTTCCGCTCCGACGTCGACAGTGCGAACAAAATCAACCTGTTGATTTTTCTGACCCCGCACATTGTCCGTAGTGACACAGAGATCGCCGCCCGCTCGATCGAAGAGCGCGAACAGTTTCGCGACTTTCTCAAAGAAAACCGTGCGCCGGCCAGGTGGCAGCGGCAGCTCGACCGCCCGTCCTTTGCGCCACCGGCGGAGCGACAAACCGGGGGGGTGCTCCTGCCCGCAATCAAAGGGTCCCGGTGAGTAGCCGCCGCAGCAAGCTAAGGCCGTGCACCCCCGGAGGGATAGGCGCGTTCGCCCTCGGTGTGTGACTTGCCGGAGACAGCCCTTTGCGTGCCCCAGTAGGGACCTTGGCCACCGGGTTGGGTGTCGCCAGCCGCCTGGTGTACTGACCGGCCTGCGTGACGACATCCCTGGTCTATAAGTGCCACAGCTAGTAAGGCGACTGGGCTCAGAAGCTGTTGTTGAACGCTCATGCCAGCCGCATCGTCGAGCCTGACAAGAGCGCTCTGCTCCATCGCACCGATTATGGTGCCGGTGCACTGCAGCACCACGGCAGTGCCGGTGAAGTTCGTGGCGATCGTGCGCACCGGGCTGTTCACGATCAGCTTCACTCCCACCACCGCGGCGCGCTGGAAGGTCGCGTCACACTGTTCGACCAGATCAGCGAGGAGAGAGTGGTTCGCGACGGTATCGACGGGACAGCGCAAGCCTGGGGTGCCGTGGAGATGCGCCGGATTGTCAGGGAACCGCTGGAGAGGTCGTCGACGGTGGTAATCGGGTGGCCGTCGCGCAGCAGCCGTTCTGCCAGGTGTGATCCGACAAATCTCGCTCCGCCGGCGATCGGAGACTACATGCTCGTCTGGCCTGTTGCCCTTTGTATACCGGTTTTGCAGGCTTGCTCCAAAACGGACCAGACGGGAAGCGGTGGTTTTCCGAGCGGAGGAGTCTCCCGGAGCTGTGCTGAAGGCAGCCGAGCGTTCTCCCTGATCGGACCGGAGCTCTGTGCGCAGATGGCTCCGTGGGATCGCCTGTACCCCGCTGCCTATCCCCCGTGCCGCGGCTGAGGGGTGCCGATCAGCGCGAAAATCCCGTCGATCAGCGCCTCTGGGTCGGTGTCGTGTAGCTCCCATTGATCCGTGAGTTTGACTGCTGGGATTCTGAGCAGGTCGGCGTACAGCAACGGTTTGGGGAGAGGCTCTTCGGAGGGGAAGGACGCTTGGGGGTCAAAGAGCATTTTGATGTTCTCGAACGCCCGCTGGCAGCAGGCGACACTGGCGATCACCGGCAGGGCAGGGTGGCGCCGTTTGAAGGCGTTCAGTTCCTCGGAGACCAGAGGATGCCGGCTCCACACCTCTTGCCGCAACAGTTCGGCTTGCTCGTTGCGAGCGCCTTTCTCGCGTCCGGCGCGGGTCTCCTGCAACTCGATCCAGCGGCGTGCAAACGTGACGGCTTCCCGTGTGTGTTTGCGAATCTGCTCCAACGCCCGGCCGCTGATGTCGTCGCCGAGGCGGCGCCCGAGCAGTTCGCGGTCCGTGCGGTCCACTTCCCGTTTGATCTGCATATCGTCGGAGAACTGATCGACGGCCCGTTTCACCTGGGTTATGCGACTGAGGTCATTTTGCCGAATGGCGGAGAGGAGGGTATGGAGGACTCCCCGCGGTTCTTGCCACTTGCGCCAGACTTTTGTCGCTGGAGGATGCGGGAGCGCGATCGGCAGAGTGCGCGTACACCAGGCCTCGACGTTTTTGCGCAGTTCGTCCATGTTGGTTTGCCATGCGGCTTGCTCCTTGCCTTTGCGTAACACATTGGGGTCGAGTGGTTCGCCTCCCTCTCCGTACGCGGCCAGAAGGCGACATATCTGGGCCAGTTGCGGCATCTCCTCGGGCAGGTGGAGGGCGTGCAGTAATGTCGCGGCCTGGGTGCGAGGGGCCAACAGCGTAGGTTGCAACGCCGCCGCCACGAGGAGAAGTTGGATCGCGAAGTTCCACGCCTGGTCGCGCGCGGCGAAGCAGGTCGGCGTGAACTGGGCAAAGTCCTCTTGTAACAGACGCGCGATCTCTCCGTCCGCGTGGCGGACGAACCGTCCGAGCGCGACCGACCGCGCAAGCCATGCTGGGACCGAGGGGTACCCCTCGGGCAGGCGGGTTTCCAAGTAGCTCGCTACGTGAAAAGCCAGTTTCGCCTTGTCCTCGGCAATCAGCTGCCACAGCAAAGCCTGGATGGCAGCCAGGCGCTCGTCCAGGGGCTCCTCTGCCTGCCCCGGCAACTGTCCATTGACCTCGGTATGCCCATGCCCTGTGGGTATGGCGCGGAGCGCCTCTGCAGGGGAGTGATCGACGGTTCCGTTGGTGCTGTCCTCTCCTAGTTCTCCCGCGAGCACCACCGTGACCGCTTGCTCCATCGCTGACTGCTCCGCCGCTTCGTGACTCGCGGGGACGGGGAGGGCGGCGACATCGCCTGTGCTGTCTCCTGTCTGGAGCGACTCGCCGACGGCAGGAGAGGTGCTCATGTCCGGGCGGAGATTGATCTCGGGCGAGGCTGCAGGCTGCTGGTCGTCAGGCAGACCGGCAGGCGGGGGAACCGGCAGGGGCGTGGTTGGGCTTTGCCAGGGTGCAGAGAACGATTCCGAAGCGACGCGCAGTTTCCCTCTCGACGCCGCGACGGCGAGGGCACGGCCGAACTGGCGCTCGATCGTCTCTTGTAACGAGGCCCACCGCTCGTCGTCCAATTCCTCCTGCGACTCGATCAACATCAGGAGGTCCAGCAGAGGGTGGGTGCCGTCGGCCAGGGCATCGATGGCGGGGTGCGAGTCGGACCACTGCGCTGCAGAGATGGCGAGACGCAGGGCGCTCGCCTGCTCCTGGCACTCCACGAGGGGAGGGAAGGTCGGTTGGTCGCGGTGGACGATCGCCAGCACGCGCTCGAGCGCATGCAGTGCACGGTGCTGCCGGTCCACAAACCGTGCCTTTTGCTCCTCCGCCTGTTTCACCGTCGAGAGCAGTGACGTGACCTCTGTCAGCGATGCGAGTGCTTCCGGTGGTGGCAGGGGGGAAATCGCGCAGGCCTGGGCCAGTGCGAGGACCTGTGTGCGCAGGTCCATGAACTCGTGACGGACAGCGACCAGTTCGTCTAATACCTGCTCCGGCGGGGGGGTACCAGGATCGCGCAACGCCACCGCGGCTGTCGATAATTGGGTAGCCAGATGGTGAAATTTCTCTGTCAGTGCGGCGGATAGTTGGAGCAATGCTGCCGATTCGCTCTGCCTCATACTCTGCCCCCTGCTGGTGGTAGTCGGGCGCGACTCTTGGTTGACACATCGGCAGAACCGCGGAAGTTTTTATAGCTTCCCGCGTGTTAGGCAGATTCTTGCTCGGCTTTTGGCGACCCGGGGGCAGGCAGACGCAGCTCTTCCCATTCCACTAACTGCTGCTGGATCACACGACGTATCTGCCGCTCGCGTGGACTCAAGGACGCAGTGCCGGTTTTCACCTCGACGAAGGTGATTTTTTTCAGCTCCCCCGCGTCGAGCCCGTCGAACACGACGAAATCGACCGGCGTGCCGATGAAGCGGGCATCTTTCGGATTGTGGCCGAACTCAGGGAAAAAGGGCACCAGGTGTTCGGTCACTTTCCCGACGATGACCGCCCGGCTTTTCTCGACCGCGTCTTTGCGGATGCGGTCTTCGCTCTCCTGCCGCCACTGCTGCACCTGTACGGCGACCTGTTGGCGCGTCAGCTCCTCGTAGTGCTGCTGTATGGCGGTCAGCTCGCGTGCTCGCCACGCTTCGTACTGCTCGCGGGCACGGGTTTCGAGGGTAGCCTTGAGAGAGAGGTACTTGTAGAGCACGACGACCAAGAGAACAGCCAGGAGAATGACGAGCGCGAGTTCCACTGACCCTCCCTTTCTGCGGACAGGCTCTGTTCTTCGCCGGCTGGGGAAGGGGACGGTCAGAGCAGTTCGACCCACACTTCCCCGCGTGGAACAACTTGCCCGATGACCGCTGCCGCGAGCGTTCCCGCCTCCTCCAGCGCGCGCGCCAGTGCCGTTGCATCTTGCGCTGATACAGCGATCAGCAGCCCGCCCGAGGTTTGCGGATCGAATGCCACTTCATCGAGCTCGGGGGGGACATCCGCGCCCACCCGTACCTTGTCAGCCAAATAGGTGCGATTGCGTTTGCACCCACCGGTAACGTACCCTTCCAACGCGAGGCGTGACGCTCCAGGCAAGACCGGCAGGGCGGCAGCGTGCAACTGCAACGTCACCCCACTTCCCATCGCCATCTCGCAACTATGGCCCATCAAGCCGAAGCCGGTAATATCCGTACAGGCGTGCACCCGGTACTGCCGCATGAGGCGCGAGGCACTGTCGTTGAGTCTCGTCATCGAGGCAACAGCGGCCTCGTATTCTTCTGTACTGAGATGACCTCTTTTCAGCGCCGTGGTGACGATCCCCGTGCCGAGTGGCTTGGTGAGAATCAGCACGTCTCCTACGCACGCACCGACATTCCGAATGACACGGCGCGGGTCGATGACCCCGGTGATCGCCATGCCGTACTTAATCTCGTCGTCCGCGACGGAATGTCCACCGACAACGACCACGCCTGCTTCGGCAGCCTTATCTGCCCCACCGCGCAAAATCTCCACGAGGATCTCCTTATCGATCCCGCTCTGTGGAAAACACACGATATTCAACGCAGTCTTCGGTTCCCCCCCCATGGCGTAGACGTCGCTCAGGGAATTTGCTGCCGAGATGAGGCCGTAAGTATAGGGGTCATCGACCACAGGGGTGAAGAAATCCACCGTGTTGATGATCGCCAGATCCTCCCGCAGGCGAAAGACCCCGGCATCGTCGGAGGTCTCGACCCCGACGATCAGATCAGGATGGGACACGCGTGGCAGGGTACTGAGCACGAGCGCAAGGTCCGCCGGACCCAGCTTGCCCGCTCACCCCGCCGCCTTGACCTTTTCGGTCAGGCGGATACGTGGACGCTGGTCCCGCGGCACCTGCATTGAGCGACTCATCTCTGTTTCTCCTCGGCTCGACATGCTGGGTGTCAGGGCGGAAAGGCTTTGCTTATGTCCGTGCTCCTAGCCCCTCCTGTTTGCGTAACCTGCGCACGTCGCCGACGCGTACGGTCAGCCCGGTGCGGTCGAAATACTCCAAGAGGGGGATCGCGGTCTTGCGACTGATGCCCAACACGTCTCGAAACCCCGCAGCACTGATCTCTCCATGCGCTGCCAGATGATCGAGAAGGGTGGTCTTTGCTCGCTGTATGGCCTCGCTGCTCAGGTAGAGGTCGGTCGCGACTTTCACCACCGCTCCGCGCGCCTCGAGTACGTGCAACAAGTCGAGCAGGTTCTTACGGGGAAGATGCAGTTTCTCCTCCAGTTCTTTGAGATCGGGTGGGGCACACCCGCCTTCTTGCAGAACACGTTCCAGCCGGGCGGCAGCGCCTTGTTCGTCCGCTGAGAGGGTCACGGTATGGGTGGGCAGGCGCAGGAGACTCTCTTCGCGCACGGCCACACCTGCTGCTACCAGCCGCTCGACCACTGCCCGGAACACCTTGGCGGACAGCGCAAAAGATAACTGACTGCGCAGCGATTCCATCTCCATCCCGCGGGCGAGAGGTGCACTGTGATGGAAGGCCGCGAGGATGTTACCGACCTCGGTCGTGAGGCGTTGCCATTTGTTGGCAACCGAGTAGGCCTCGGGACGGTGTGCGTCGGGAAAAGGAAGAATCTCCGGGTCTTGGGCCAGGACCGCGATAACCTCCTCCTCCCGGCCGTTGACCCCTTGGTAGAGCTCTTCCAACGAAACAGCAAAGGCGCTCTGGCTCTGCAGGTACAGCCGACAGGCATGACGCAGGTCGGCGGTCTGCAAAGCGGCGAGGCGTTCGCTGATTCCCAGCTCTGAGCGACGGTGACGTTGGGCAAAGGGGAGAATGACGACCCCTCCGCCTAAGGTCCCTTGGGCGGTTTGGTTGCGGAGAATAAAGCGGTCGCCGCGTAGGGCAACCACCGGCTCCTCCAGCAAGAGTTGGCAAAAGGCTGTGGAACGCGGCGGCAGGGTATCCCGTCCGTCCAAGATGATCAGTTTCCCGATGACCTCCGCGGTGCCCAGGTGGACGCGCACGCGCTCATGGTTATCAACCTCGCGTCGTGCGCCCGGACGGATCTCGACCAGGGCATCGAAACGGTTGGTCGTCAGCGTCAATTTGGGATGGCACACGACGTGACCGCGCGCAATGTCGCTTTTCTCTACTCCCGCCAGATTCATCGCGACCCGCTGGCCCCACTTCACCTGCGACACCGGCTGCCCATGAACTTGCAAAGAGCGGATGCGAGTCTCTTCACCGCCTGGGAGAATGCGCACAGTGTCGCCTACGGCGATGGTTCCGGCGATGGCAGTGCCGGTGACGACTATCCCATGCCCTTTCATGACGAAGGCACGGTCTACGGGGAGACGGAAATATCCAGGTAGCGAGGGTCGCTCGTAGGACGACAGCTGGGCTGCGATTTCTCGACGGAGGCGGTCCAGACCGACTCCGGTGACGGTAGAGACAGGAATGATCGGTGCCCCCTCGAGAGCCGTGTCCAAGGTGAGGATCTCGATTTCCTCTTGTACCTCGGCAATGCGTGCTGGGTCCACGAGATCCACCTTCGTGATCACGAAGATCCCTTTTGTGACGCCGAGGAGGTGCAAGAAGTCGAGATGTTCTTCCGTCTGGGGCATGACCCCGTCATCGGCGGCAACTGTAAAGAGCACCAGGTCGATGCCATGGGCGCCGGCTAGCATGTTGCGGATAAACCGCTCGTGTCCGGGCACGTCAACGATCCCAGCCCGCTCACCGTTGGGCAAATCGAGGTAGGCAAAGCCGAGATCGATAGAGATCCCGCGCTCTTTTTCCTCTTTGAGTCGGTCGGTGTCCTGGCCGGTCAGCGCCTTGACGAGCGAGGTTTTGCCGTGGTCGATGTGCCCGGCAGTGCCGATGACATGCGGCATGTATCCGTACTCCCTCGTGAAACGCGCCCATTCTGACAAAAAGGGGCTGGAAAGGGAATCCCGTTTTTGCTTCCTGACCGCACGGAGATCTCCCTTGTGACAAACCCGTACAGCCGAGGTCTCTGCACGTTGCCGTTAGCGCACGAGCGGAGCTGCCAGAGATCCGGAGATCGCAGCACGGCGCTCATGGGGGGAGTCAGGGGAGACGGGAAGGAAGGATAACAGCGTCGTCAGCGCTGGAGAGGGAGAGCCGGTGACTTTGGCCGTCACCTGTAGGTCGAGCCCACTACGCTCCCAAGGGGTGCGCAGGACAACCGTTCCTTGCACGATCGCCTCAATCCCGTCTGTGTGCAGGACGAGTTCGGCTATGTCCACTCGTCCATCCGCCAGGGTCGCTCGCACCCGCGCGTCTAGCGACTGCACCTGCACGGGCGGTATTGGCACCCCTGGAATGCTGCCGGTGCGCAAGAGCCCATCGCGCAGAGTCGCACGCAGGGAACCCCGCAGCGAGGGGAGCGACGACCAACTGCCCTCGAGTTCCCCGTCTGCTGTCACCTGGCCTGCTACGCGTCCCTGCCCTCGCAGGTGCGGCAATGGCCAGCGCTCGAGTGCAAGGTGGTGAACCCCGAAACGAAGACCGAAGCGTTCGCCGTCTTTGCGTATACTGCCGTCCACAGTTCCTCCGGCGAGATGGACCTGGAACGTCAGGGGAGACAGGGAGCCCCGCAACACACCCAACACCGGCAGTGTCAGTATCACCCGCGAGGCCGGCAGCGATGGTATCCCTGAGGCTTCGAGCGTGACCTCGTTCAACTCTAACCCGCCCCACCACGTCAGGTCACCCGTAGCGTAGCGGATCCGCACGGCGGATTCGGCAGAAAACGCTGCCACGACTCGCTGCAGAAGGAGGTCGGAAGGGAAAGTCAAGCAGAGGAACAAACAGAAACAGGCGAGGGTGTAGAGCGCCCAACCGCTACGCGCGAGCAAGCGTAAGAGACGGTCTCGCAGCCGCTTCTCTGTAGTCTGCACCGCTGACCCTGCTGCAGACAGGAGCTGCTGATCACTGCGGAGTGAAAGCGGTATGGGTAAGCGCCACGTCAAAGGCATAAGGGTCCTTATAGGATTTTTTTATCGAGAGCTGCACCGTGCGCAGGGCGATCCCAGCGGACTCTATTTTATGGAGCAGCTCGACCACCTCGCGGAGGCTGACTCCCTGGAGTCGCAACTCGAGGGTCTCTTGGCTGACCCCGTTGTGCGTCTCTCGACCGGTTGGAGTCAGCGCCGCCACCTTCTCCCGCCCAACAGTGCTCGTTGCCAATTCCTCCAGAAACGCAAAGGGGGAGGTCTGCATCTGGTTGAGCATGCGGGTGCGCTGGACCTCTTGCCGAAGCGCGAGATAGGTACGACGCAAGGCAAGGATCTCCTCCAGTTCCCGTTCCTTCGCTGCCACCCGTGCGCGGAGGCGGGCGTGCCACTCCCATACTGGATCGATCACCAGGAGATAGGCTGCCACGCCGCAGGCCATCATCCCCGCTGCTCCCAGCAAGCGCCGCTCCCGGGGAGAGAGGCGGGTGAGCAGCGTTGCGTACGCCTGCGACGCGGGCAGCGACAGCCGAGGCGGTCGTGGCAGGTGCGCGAGCCACGACCGAGGCTCAAGACGAAAGAGAAATTTCCGCATGCTGCCTCTCCTCCTTTAGCGGGTGTGGGGTGCGTGATCGTATACCAGTTGCAAGGCAAATGAGACCTTTTTCCCCGCTGCTACAGTTTTGACATCTTTCAACTGGACCTCGCGAAAGACTCCCAGGGTGGCGACCGCTTGTTTGATCGTCTCGGCAGTATCGAAAGAATCCGTTGTTCCCCGCATGCGCACGACGGTTTCGTCGCACACCCACTCATCCAGATCCAGGCTCACCCGTTCGGGGATTGCCACGCTCAACTGGCGGAGGATTTCCAAGGGAGAGACCGTTTCTGTTCCCCCCAGAAGGCGGCGCTGACGTTGCAAGGTCTCCACCGCCTCTTGCAGTTGGGCCTTTTCATTGACGAGAGTGCGCACTTCGGGGAGGGTTAGGGTAAAGACCCGGCGGATCTCCTGCTGCAGCAGTTGTGCGCGAGCGTGCAAGCGATAGAGTTCCAGGGTAACGGCAAGCCCTGCGGCGGCCGCGACGCCCGCGGCGGTCCAGCCCAGCCGTGCGATCTCCTGTCGCGCTCCTTCCTGCACGCTCTGGCGAGCAAATTCTCCACGACGGAGGTTGAGAGCGGGGACCGCCACCCTCAACGCCTCGCGTAACCCGAGCCCTAAACTCACTGCGAAGGCTGCCTGCTCACGCCGGTACGCTGGCGGCACCGCCGGCAGCACCAGCTCGTGCAGTGGGTAGACCGCGGCCGCCAACACCCGTGCCAACTCCTCCTGCACCTGCGGCAGGTAAGCTCCCCCACCAGCCAAGAAGAAGCACGACGGCAGAACAGAGTCTTTGCCGTTCAGTGCCAGCAGGGTCCAACGGAGTTCGCGCACGAGGGTGTCGAATCCCCCCTCGCGACTCAGACCCAGGCTGAGGGTACGGAACCCCCTGAATACGCCGTCTCGGAGAAGCACGACGGCGGTGTGCTGCTCGCCGATGTCGAGCACCACCACCGACCCGGCCTGCCCCTTGTGCGCCAGCCGCAAGAGCGAGAGGGGGGCCAGGGGGGCGAGTCCGACCACAGCTGGGTCGAGCCCGGCCGCCTGCAGCAGCTCCAGGTGCCCGCGCAAGACGGGCTTCGGCACCGCTACGGCGAGGACCGTCGTCCCTGTGGATGTCCGTCCGATGACCTGGAAGTCGATGACGACCTCTTCCTGCGCAACCGGGAGATGACTGTCCAGCTCGAAAGGCACGACCTGGCTGAGCTGACGTTGGCGCGTGAAAGGGAGGGTGAGGACACGGTACAGGATCGCGTCTCCCGGCAGACAGGAAAGGACCGTCAGGTTATGCCGGCCGTGCCCGGTGCACAAAGCCTGTATCTGTTCCGCCAGCGGCTGGTTCGGGTCACGTCGCCTCCGCAAGAACCCCAGAATCCGGCATCCTCTGAGGGTGCACTCCAGGAGGACCGCTTTGAGCGTGTGGGCACCGAGGTCGAGCGCGAGCAAACGTCGAGCCATAAGGGTGCTCCTCATACCGCTCCTGCCCTGCGTGGCATCGTCGGGGCTGGATCCCAGGCGATAGGGGTGACGATCGCGGCGCGGCGGTGTACGGTCACTCCTAGCGCGCGGGTTACCGGAGCGACGGTTGCGACGGCGTGGATAGAGAAGAAGTCGCTGCGCACGGTCACCATCTGCAACGCCTCCAGCGGCGCACGCGGCTCGATACCCAAGCGCGCGCGGAGTTCGGTCGTGCCACGCACCGGGGTGTCGATCCGTTCGACGGCGAATCGCTCCAGGCGCTGCGGATCGACTGTGGGGAAAAGGGCGGCCAAAACGTCCACCGGGGCGGTGTTGACGTTGACTTTGGTGGTGCGACTGGGCAGCACGGTGACAAACGACGCCAGCTGGGCGCAAAGGGCAGGAGTGAAGCCGACGATGCGTCCGAGTTCACCAAAGGTGAGCAGCGTGTTGTTGCGCGGAGTATACGGAGGGAACAGGCGCAGATAATCGGTTTTTTCCGCGCCCCGCGGCTCGGGAAAGTCGTCGCTATCCAACCAGTCGAGCAACGGATCGAGCAGGCCCACGTCTAACCCGCGCAGCAGGAAGGCACGCTCCACTACCTCGCGCCACGGACCGTGAATCGTCCCGTTCGCGTTGCGCAGTGCGTTGAGATTGATTTTCCCCTGTTCGTCGGTGACCTGTACCACGACCATGCCCTGCCCAGCCGGCAACGGCGGAAGGGAGCGTGCCCAATCTTCGCCCAGTGCGTCGATGGCGGAGGGAGAGCGTGCGTCTTCCTGCAGCACCCGCATGGCGAGGTTGACACCGGACTGGGCGAGATAAGAGGCTTGCAAGGTTTTCAGGCTGTTGCGTGCCAGGGCAGAATCCACCTGCGTCGAATAAGCAAATTCGATGACCACCACGGTGAGCAGGGTGACGGCAAAAAGCACGGTGATGAGGGCTGCCCCGCATTGGTGGCTCGGAGTCGTCTTCATGAGGCCTCGGAGGAGGGTTTCTGTGCGAGCGGCAGGGTGACGGTGGTCGAGAAGGTGGCGACCTCTCCCCCTGCCAGGTTGTCTAGGTACAGCGTGACTTCGACCGCCTGTGGGAGGTGGCCAGAGGTCATCTCCCCTCCCCATTCTTCCACCCAGCGCCGACCTTCGAAGAAACGGACACGCAACCCGCGAAGGTGGGACAGCACTGGCACGAATTCATCCGCAGCGTCTTGGTCGGCACGCAGGTCGAGCCATGCACCCCGCACCAACTGATAGTGAGCGGGCTCTCCGGGGGTTGGTACGAGGCGATATTCGATCCGCTGGAGATCTCCTGCGCCCCCTCGTGCAGTGGATGCCAGAGGGACGACGGACACAAACGACAGCGAGGCTTGCGGAAACGCGTCATCCTGGCGGGTCCGGCCTCGCAGGCTGCTTGTCGCCGTCGGGATACTCCCTCGGAGTTCATCGCCGATACGGAGTAATACGGTATGTGCGGCGCGCACGCGAGCTGCCTGCTCTTCCACGACGCGCTTGCTTGCCAGGGTCCGCCAGAACACGCCGGAGAGGGCGGCCAAGAGAAAGCTCGAGATTGCGGCGGCTACCAGCACCTCGAGCAGAGTAAACCCGCGAGACTCGCGCAGGCGAAGAGGTGAGATACCCGTGCGGCGTCTCTTTCGTCGGCAGCGTTCTGGCTGGCGATTGGGTAACCCTAAGGGCATCTTTGGTTCCTACTCCAGCGGCGTAAACAGGGTCAACTCACATACCTCGTCCTCTCGCTCTCCCCATCTCACCCCGACGCGGACCTCCCAGAAGTTTTCCAGGGGCGTGGGGTGCACGGTTCGGTACCAGCGAAATTTGCCCTGCTGCCCGGGGGAGAGGTCGGCAGCGTCACCACTCGTGTGGCGGGAAGCAGCTTTCCCCTCGAGCTGCGTGCGGCTCAGAATGTCCTGGGCGAGCAGGGTGGCGGTCATGAGCTTTTGTGCCTGAAGGGTGAGCAGCATGCTGCGATGGTAGAGCCCCAACAGGGTAACCAGGGCCACGGCGAGCACGGCCATCGCGACCAAGACTTCGAGCAGGGTGAAACCGGCCTTCCAACCGGCCAGAAGGGAAGGGGGATTGTTTTTGAGAGACCCGTGACTAGTGCCCAGCAAAGCCGTCGACGTATCCGTCATAGATCCGTACCTCTCCGATGAGCGGGGGAATGACAATGGTGAGAACGCGGGCAGAATGGTCGCGGAGGTGAATGACCGTTGGATCTGCGTACCCGTACGGGTAAAAGTGGGTGTAGACCTGCCCCGTGCTGACCCGCCCCACTGCCGGAACATGCACATCGGCAAACCTCACCGCCGGCGGAAGCTGGACCGGACGCGAGAGCGGAGACTCGTCGCCGACAAACTCGGCTGCCTGCTGCGAAACCGCCAGGACAGTCACCCAGTAGCTGTGACGGTCCAAATCATAATGCAGGCGGTAGACATGGCTCCGAAACACCGCCTCGCCGCTCAGGTAGCGCACGAGCGCGGCGAAGCGGCGGGCGCTCGCTTCCAATCGCGCGCCCGGGAGATCCGCAAGACGGGGAATGGCGACGGTCAGCAGCAGGCCGACAATGAAAAGCACGAGCGCCAGCTCCAGCACGGTGAAGCCCCGCGCAGGACCGAGAGGAGGAGCTTCTCTCAGGACAGGGATGCGGTGACACGTGGGCGCTCGTCGTGCAGGCCAGGCTCCTCTACAAGTCGCGACTGTCCAGGTCCGCATACTTGCCCTCTCCCCCCTCCTCACCGTCGGCACCAAACGACTTGAGGGTGTAGCGTTGACCGTCGCTCAGATACAGGTAAGGGTGTCCCCAGGGGTCGATCGGCACTTTGTCCAGATACCCTTCCGGATTCCAACGCACGGGGATAACGCCGCTCTCGGGTTTCGTGACCAGCGCCTGGAGCCCTTGTTCGGTCGTCGGATAGGTTCCGTTATCCAACTTGTAGAGGTGCAAGGCCTGCTCGATCGCCCGCAGATCGGCAGCGGCTTTGGTCCGCCGTGCCTCATCGGTGCGTCCCATGATCTTGGGCGCCACCAGAGTAGCTAAGAGGCCGAGGATGAACACCACGACCATGATCTCGACGAGGGTGAATCCTGCGAGGGAGGAGATGGTGCCGACACGACCTCGCCGTCGCTCAGGAGCGGAAAAAGGGCTGAAAGAAAGAGCAAAGATATCCACAATCCACCGCTGCATCATCCCAAACCTCCGTGTGGCTCTTTGTCCATACCACCTTAGCAAGGCCGGCACGGCTCTTCAACGCACGAGCTGATTGAGCTGAAAGATGGGGAGTAAAATCGCCAGCACGATATACAAAACGACACCCCCCATGATGAGGATGGTGAGGGGCTCTAACAGACTGGTCAGCCGTGCGAGCGCGAGAGTGACTTCCTCGTCGTAGGCGTCGGCCGCCCGTGCGAGCATGGTTTCCAGCTCCCCGCTGCGCTCCCCCACGGCTACCAGTTGGATCAGCACGGCGGGGAACAGGCCGCTGCGTTTCAACGGCGCGGCAAGACTTTCTCCAGCTTGGACGCTGGTCCGAGCGTCCTCCACGGCACGCCGCAGCACACTATTGCTCATCAGCGCCGCCGCAATGTGGAGGGCGGTTAAAATCGGTACTCCGCTCGCCAGCAGCGTGCTGAGGGTACGGGCGAAGCGGGCGACGCTGAGGCGCTGCCACAAGCGTCCCACCCAGGGAAGGCGCAGGAGCAGTCGATCCGACCATGCGCGCCCCCGTGCTGTCCGCACTAGGCGCATCGCGCCGAGAATGCCGAGGCCGGCGAAGAGCAAAAGGCCCCACCAATAGGTGGCAAAAAAGGTAGAAACTGCGATCAACAGGCGGGTCGCGAACGGGAGGGTGTGGCCGCTTTCACCGAAGAGCTGAGTCACCTGGGGTATCACATAGGCGAGCAGAAAGACGAGGATCGCGCCGGCAACGCCGATCATCAACAGGGGATAGGTCAGGGCAGATTGAACTGAGCGGAGCAATCGCGCCTGTCCCTCTGTATAGTCGGCAAGCCGTGCGAGCACGATCTCCAGAGCACCGCTCTCCTCGCCGGCCCGGACCATATTGACGTAGATGTCCGAAAAGATGCGCGGATGGCTGCGCAGCGCCTCGGCGAACGAGCGTCCTTCGCGCACCTGCTGACGGACGTGCGAGAGGGTGCGGGTGAGCACCGGGTGGTCCATCTGGTCGATCACCGCGCTGAGACACTCGACCAGAGGGAGACCCGCGCCAGCAAGCGTCGCCAACTGACGGGTCACGAGCGCGAGCTCCTGAGCCGAGACGCGCGCGAAGAGCGCAGTGGCTCGCCCTGCGGGTGCGGCAGAGGCCGCTGCAGGAGGCATCCGTTCTTCGCTGATCTCGGTCGGAAAGATACCGGTGCGCCGCAAGGAGAGACGGGCATCTTTGGGGCTGTCGGCGTCGATCACTCCCGAAACGGTCTGTCCGTGCGGGCTGAATCCTTTGTAGGCGTAAATAGGCATAATCCCCCAACGCTAGAGCAGCTCGTCTTGGGTGACTCGTAACACTTCCTCCACCGTGGTGATCCCGGCCAGCACCTTCTCGGCTCCATCATCCCGCAAAGTCGGCATTCCCCGTGCAACCGCGGTGCGGCGGAGTGCGGCGGCATCGGCACGCTGCATCACCTGCGTGCGCACCGCGTCGGTGCACACGAGCAACTCGTGGATCCCTGTTCGCCCATGGTATCCCTTGCCACGACACGCCTCGCATCCGGTCCCTGCACGGTAAAACGGTCGCTCTGCCGCCACTGCAGGTGCGAGGCCGAGTTGCTGCAGCTCGTGTGGCGCGGGCGTATACGCCTGTCGGCATCCCGGACAGACACGGCGGACGAGCCGTTGCGCCATCACGCCCAAGAGGGAAGACGAGATCAGAAACGGCTCGATCCCCATGTCCAGCAGGCGTGACACTGCACCGAACGAGTCGTTTGTATGTAAAGTAGAGAACACCAGATGCCCGGTGAGTGCGGCGTGAATGGCGATCTCTGCAGTCTCCACATCGCGAATCTCGCCGACCATGATCACATCCGGGTCCTGACGGAGGATGGAGCGCAGCCCCGCTGCGAAGGTGAGGTCGATTTTGGGATTCACCTGCATCTGCCCGATGCCACGCAGTTGGTACTCGATGGGATCCTCGATGGTAATGATGTTTTTGTCGCTGGTGTTGATCTTGCTCAGCGCGGCGTACAGCGTGGTGGTTTTTCCCGACCCAGTGGGACCGGTCACCAAGATGAGGCCGTGGCTCTGTCGAATCAGCTTCTCGACCTGCGCCAGATTGCGGCCGTTGAGACCGAGTTCCTCCAACCCCAACAGCGCTGTCGCGCGGTCGAGAAGACGCAGGACGATACGCTCGCCAAAAGCGGTCGGGATCACCGAGACGCGGATGTCGATATCTTTGCCGGCCACTTTGAGGCGAATGCGGCCGTCTTGCGGCAGCCGCTTCTCCGCGATGTTGAGGCCGGCCATCACCTTGATGCGGGAGGCGAGCAGCGGTTGGATCGCTTTGGGGGGAGACAGGGTATCGTACAGGATCCCGTCGATGCGAAAGCGGATGAGCAACTCTTGCTCGAACGGCTCGATATGGATGTCGCTCGCCCGTTCCTTCGTGGCTTGGTAAAACAGCGAGTTGACCAAGCGCAGGATGGGCGCCTCGTCGTTGGCTTCCAAGAGATCGCGCGGCTCCTGCCACTCTGTGGTATCGAGCGCCAGGGCCGTTTCGTCGAGGGTGTCGAGGAGCGCTTGGGTCGATTGGGACATGCGGTCATAGGCGTGGGTCAATGCCTCGTGCAGGGCCGGTTTGGGCACGACCAAGGGCTGCACGGGAGCACCGAAGAGGACCCGCAGATCGTCGAACGCGGCGATTTGGGAGGGATCAGCGGTAGCCACGGTGATCCTCCCGTCTTGCTGCGCCAGGGGGAGCAGCTGATAGTGTTTGGCGAAAGTCAGTGGGACACGCGCGAGCAGGTCTGCGGCAAACTCGCCGAGCGGTATGGTGTCGCTGTACGGCAACCCGTAGTAGGTTGCCAGCACCCGTGCCCAGGTGACGGGGTCTACGACACCGAGCTCACACAACACCTCGCCGAGGTCTTTGTCGTCTTTGCAGCGCTCTTTGGCCCGCGCCACCGTCGCTGCGGGAATACCAATGTCCTGGATGAGGATCCCCTCCACCGTCCGCACCACCATTGCCACAGGGGCATACTCTACCACGTCGGCGTGGAGGGCGGAAGCGCTGCAACTAGAACTGCTGTTGCGGGGGGGCAGCGGCAGTGAAGGGCTTGATGCTATGCACGACGAATTGGCGCGACTCCGGGTAGACAATACCGCGCAACTTGAGCGCGCGCTTTCCTGGCTTCTCTGTCAACAGCACCTCCAGCACCGGCTCGGCCCCTTTGATGAACAAGCTCGGGCTGCGGTACCTCACCTCAGCCAGGAGCCGGGTCATGGTAAAATCGCGGTCCGTCGAGAGAATATCGTGTACGACAAAGCGGATTTCCTCGTCCTTGACGGCAAAGGTCAAGACATTGGGGCCGGGTTCCACCTGCACCATACCGGACATTTCGATCGGCCACCCTCCGATCCCTGTTTGGGCACGGACTGCCGCAGGGAGAAGAACGCAAATGCCGAGCAGGAGGATCAGCACCTTGCCCCAGCGGCGGAAAGGCTGGCATGCACTCTGTTGCGGCATCGGAGTGATGCGTGCTGGATCGGGCAATCCCCGCAGGGCTGCAACGCGCATAGGCGCCTATTCTGCGGGGCTGCGGTGTGTCTGTCAAGAGAAACCCAACAAGACGAGGTCAGAAGAAATCGGTGCGCCAGAGATGGACAGCGCGCTCGGCCAGACGACGTTGGCGCTCTTCTATATGCTCTCATGTCCGGGCGCCAGCTCGGCAATGGCACGCTGGACGACCACAGGCGTAACGCGCAACGCCGCGTCGAGCGCACGAGCAGCCACCCTCGGGAGCAGGGCCGGTTCGTTTTCCGATTCCGTGGAGGGATGATAATCATACTGTCCTGGTATAGAGCGACCCTGTGCAGTTGGGGTGCTCCACCGCAATAGGTCGGCAGCTCGGCAAAATCCTCCTGGTCAGGCCGAAATCCAGCTCGCGCGGAGAGAGAGTGCGCGTGTGTATCTCAAAGCCGAACCGCTGAACAGAGACACACGGTCGGGCAAAATCCCATGCAAAGGAGTCTCGGAGTGTCTGTGCTCACCCGTAACCGTGCGCGACCCTCACGGGTTCGAGCGTTCCTCCCCAGACTTTGGCAAGTCCCCCTTTTTCTCGCATCGGGGGGAAAGCAGACCTGAGAGCGGAGTCGTTGACTAAAGCAGGACACCACGCTCCTTCAGCGCTGCGATCTCCTCGGGGGAATACCCAAGCACGCGCTGCATCACGTCATCGGTATCCTGGCCGAGGAGCGGGGCAGGCCGGCGCACCCGACAGGGAGTGTCGGAAAACACCCAGGGGACTCCTGCGTGCCGGCGGACGCCGACTTCTGGATGCGGCAGCTCGACGAAGTAGCCGCGCGCCTGCAAATGCGGGTCTTCCGCCAGCTCCTTGTTCGTCAGCGCTGGAAAGGCCGCGACACCGACTGCTTGCAGCCGGCGCGTCACCTCTTCCGCCGTCAGCGTCGCGGTCCAGGCGTTGATCAGCGCTTCTAGCTCGTCTTCGTGCCGTTTGCGCGCTGCCACGGTGGCAAAACGCGGGTCGCTGGCAAGCTGGGGCTGCCCCATCCCCTCGCAGAGCCGTTGCCATTCGTCCTCGTTTGCCACCACGATACTGACCCAGCGATCTTCTCCCTGACAGCGAAACAGGCCATGGGGGGCCATGTGCGGGTCGCGGTTGCCCATGCGTGGTGGCTGGGTGCCGTTCATCACCTGCTCCATCAGTCCCTCGCCGAGGATCACGATGGACGTCTCCCACTGTGAGAGATCGATGAACTGTCCTTCGCCCGTGCGCGCCCGGTGCATCAAGGCGGCGAGGACGGCAAACGCGCCATGGAGGCCACCGTTGGGATCGCCGTAAGAAAAGCCGACGTGCATCGGCGGAAAGTCGGGGAACCCAGTGAGAGAGGAGAGTCCACTCATCGGCACTTGGGCAGGGCCGTAGGAGACGTAAGCGCTCTCGGGACCGAAGGCGCCGT
>JANWXO010000290.1 GCA_025057295.1 Candidatus Binatia bacterium
GGGGTTATAGGGCGAGTTCTCCGTAAACGCACCGCTGGCGAGCGAGCCGTACACCTCATCCGTACTGACATGGTGGAAAAGTACGTCGCGCCGTTGACCCCACATAGTCCGACACGCCTCTAACAGATGAAACGTCCCCAGAATATTGGTGCGGATGAAATCGCCCGGCCCGTGGATACTGCGATCGACATGACTCTCGGCAGCAAAATGCACGATCAGGTCCGGCTCATAGGTGCGGAACAGCTGTTCTACCGATGCTTGATCAGCGATATCCACCTGTTCAAACCGATAGTTGGGCAGCTGCGCAATCTCTTGCACGCTGAACAGGTTGGCGGCATAGGTGAGTTTATCGACGTTAATAAAGAGGTGTTCAGGATACCGCGGAGTAAAAAGGGTGAGGAAATTCGAGCCGATAAACCCTGCACCGCCAGTGACGAGTATGTTCATAGCCAGTGTGTTATCCGAAAGAGTACACCGAAAGCCTAACCAGACGTCTCTACTGTTTGTGCATTCCCTTCTCTCATCAACAAGGAATACCCCATTTTAGACCACGCCGTGCTGTTTGAACCACGCCAGGAGTCGCTGCCACCCATCTTCGGCTTGCTCCTTGCGATAGCTCTGGCGATAGTCGGCGAAGAAGCCATGGGGGGTATCGGGATAGAGGACAATTTCTGATGGACTGCCTGCCGCTTTGAGCGCAGCACGCATCTGCTCGACTGTCTCGTTGGGAATACCGGTATCAGCTCCGCCGTACAACCCTAACACGGGCGCCTTCAGCTCAGCGGCGACATCAATAGGGTGCTTTGGTAATAACTCGCTTGTCTGACCGACTAAGCGCCCGTACCACGCCACGCCCGCTTTCAGCCGTGGATTATGCGCAGCGTAGAGCCAGACAATCCGTCCGCCCCAGCAGAACCCAGTGATCCCCAGTCTCTCCACATCACCTTTCCCCGACTCGCGCGCCCACTGGGCTGTGGCGTCGAGGTCGGACATCACCTGGGCATCAGGCACTTTAGAGACGACTTTCGTAATAATTTCGTTGATATCGCTCATCTGCGAGACATCCCCCTGGCGCGCGTAGAGTTCCGGCGCGACCGCGAGGTAGCCCAACTTGGCAAGGCGGCGGCAGATATCTTTGATGTGCTCGTGCACGCCGAAGATCTCCTGGACGACAAGCACGACCGGGAACGGGCCGCCGGTTGCCGGCATCGCCCGATAAGCGGGAATTTCGCCATCGGCGACAGGAATCTTGACCTCTCCGGCTTCGAGTCCCACGGTATCGGTGGTGATGGTCTGCGCTGAAACCGGACGTACGGCAAGCGTGAAGCCGGTGGCGAGGGTGGTCATCAGGAACTCCCGCCGGGTGAAGCCCCGCTGCGGGAACTGTTGCTGCGTCTCCTCGGGCATCGTTTTTCTCCTTCCGCGTGCTGGGGCACAGGCGACACGCACGCCTTTTGGTCGCCACGGCCTACCATACCGTATGAGATTCTCGCTCTCAACTCACGGCAGGGAGGTATGCAGGGGAGAGGGGCAGAGTAGTTGCTGCAGGCATTTCGCGCAAGCGTGCCCGCAGGGAAAGGTTGTCACCCTATCGGGACGGCTTTTCGAATGGCGGGTGGTGCAACTCGCAAGACAAGCACCCAGAGGGGCCGAGGCCGACCCCTCTGTCAAAGCAGGAGGTGTTGCTCGCTCAGAGAGGAGCGGAAGGTCTCATGTAGGCCTACCAGCGACCTTCCCTGGACTTTTTCCCGGCTCCCTTGCTTTTACCGTTGCCAGGCTTTGGCGAGCCAGTACCGGCAAAAGAGGGAGTCGCTGCCAGGGTGAGGATCACCGGCGCGGCGTACACTGCCTTCTTCAAGACCTCTCGCCTCGTCGGATGTTGTCCATCCATGCTTGACCTCCTACAAGGGTGAATCCCTTCGTGGCCTCATAGGCAGCAAAAACCATACCATATCTAACACCGACTATAGAGGCCAAAACTTTGAAGATTCACCAGCAAATTCGCCTCTCTTACCATGAGACCGCAGGCGTTACAAGGCACGGCAGCCTGACGCAGCAAAAACTGCCGCTCTCGCAAGCACATACCGACTCGGGACGCTCTGCCTGATAGGGCACCTGAACCACACCCTCCGAAGGAGGAGATGGGAGTTGATTGGCTCTCCCCCCTCTTATACTGTCAATGCATACAACACCCCCATGATCGTTGCGCGTGGACTGACGAAACTGTACGGGACCTTCCCCGCCATTACCGAAGTGAGTTTTACTGTTCACCGAGGAGAGATCGTCGGGCTTCTGGGTCCGAACGGTGCGGGGAAATCCACGACTATACGGATTCTCGCCTGCATTCTCGCCCCTACCGCCGGGACGGCAGAAGTAGCAGGCTACAACATTCTCCGCAACTCGGTCGCTGTCCGCCGTCACCTCGGCTACATGCCTGAAGTCATCTCGCTGTATCCTGAAATGGAGGTAACGACATACCTCGACTTCGTCGGCACGATGAAACGGCTCGGTCGCCGGGAACGACAGCAACGGGTTGCCAAGGTTATTGACGAACTCGACCTCGGAGAAGTAGCACGACGGTACATCGGGACTCTCTCGAAAGGCTACCGCCAACGCGTCGGCCTGGCACAAGCACTCCTCAATGATCCTCAAGTGCTGATCCTCGACGAACCGACGATCGGCCTCGATCCAGAACAGGCTGCAGAGTTCCGAGCCCTGATCCGCGGCATGAAGGGACAGCGCACGGTGATTCTCTCTACCCACATCCTGTCCGAAGTTCGCACGACCTGTGACCGTGTGATGATCATCCACCGCGGGCGCCTGCTGGCACTCGACACCCCCACCAATCTCACACTAAAACTCCGCGATGCGAGCGAGGTGATTGCACACATCGAGGGGCCCGCAGCGATGATCGAAAAAACGCTGCTGGACTTGCCCGGTGTGCGCGAGGTCCACAGCGACATTGCAGGAAATGGACGGTTGGGGTCGTACCTCATCAAATCGGCGCCGGAAATAGATCTGCGCCCGCTCCTGGTGGAGACTATCACCCGCCAGGGATGGCGTCTGTTTGAACTGCGCTCCCGTGATATGGACCTCGAAGAGATCTTCCATAGAGTGGTCAGCTCACCGTTAGGAATACAATGAACAATCTTGCCTCTGGATCCAGAGTCGTCAGTTTGAGCACCGTCCAACAGCGGTATCGCTTGTCATACACAGTCGGCTTATGATCCTGCTCGCCATTCTGACGAAAGAGTTACGCGCCTCCTTTGGGCTGTTCCTCGCCTACGCAGTCGTCGCCGTGGCGCTCGCTCTGTCGGGTTTCTTCTTCTACACCGACCTCAGCTTCTTCATGCTGTGGGGAGGGACCGACCTCGAGAAGGGGTTATGGGAATTTTTCTTCCATGACCTGCGTTTTGTGTTGCTGTTGCTCGTTCCTGTCCTCACCGCGCGCGCATTCGCGGAAGAGAAAAAACTGGGCACCCTGGACTTGCTCTGGAGCTACCCGATTCCCGAAAGCCAGGTGTTACTCGGCAAGTTTTTCGCCTCTGCCGTTCTGCTGACCGTGGTTCTCGGACTGACGCTCTTTTACCCCCTTCTCTTATCCTGGTATTACCCGGAGGTCCGCTGGCTCCCGCTTGTGGCCGGATACACAGGGCTCTTCCTGCTCGGACTCGTCTTTATCAGTGTCGGGCTCCTGCTGTCCGCTCTGACAGACAGTCAAGCAGTGGCGGCGATGGGGACACTCGGGGTGCTCGTCCTGTTCTGGTCGTTGACGTGGAACGAACAGGCGGTGAACGAAGTGCTGCTCGAGGCGCTGTTGCACATCTCTTTGTTCGACCGCTTCTACAACTTTGCGCGCGGGGCTATCGACACGCAGGAGC
>JANWXO010000291.1:0-269 GCA_025057295.1 Candidatus Binatia bacterium
CATGGCTATGAGTCGGTGTGGGTGGCAGAGCACCATTTTGCCAATTATGGCTTATGTCCTGCCCCGCCCGTACTGTTGGCCGCCATTGCCCAAAGAACCCAGCGCGTAAAGATCGGGCCGGCCGTCTGTGTGCTGCCGTTTCACGATCCGGTCAAGGTCGCGGAGGAGTACGCGGTATTGGACGTGGTGAGCAACGGACGGCTCGACTTCGGCGTGGGGCGTGGCTATTTAGCCCATGAGTATGCTGGCCATATGGTGGACCGGGAAGA
>JANWXO010000291.1:279-3868 GCA_025057295.1 Candidatus Binatia bacterium
CGCTTCGACGAGGCTCTTGTGGTGATCACCCTGGCGTGGTCGGGGCGGCGGTTTACCTATACGGGCCGCTTTTACCGCTATCCAGAGATTGCACTCAATACTCTGCCCCTCCAGCGTCCCCATCCGCCCATTGCGATTGCGGCGTTGAGTCCGGGGACGTACGCCCGCATCGGTGCGCGGGGTGGCCGTCTGTTGAGCGTCCCCTATATCCTGGAGGACCTCACAGTACTGCGCGATTTATTGGGCGAGTATACCGCGGCAGCGGGCGAAGACGGGGCTGAGGCGGGTGCCCCACGCATCACAGTGGCCTTTCATGTACACGTTGCCTCGACGCAGGCGGAGGCGGAGCGACGTGCGCGGCCGTATCTCACCCGGTACTGCGAAACCCGGGCGGTTGGGAATACCAAGAACTTCGAGCAATTGATGGCGCGCCGGTTGATCGCTGTCGGTGATCCGGGATATGTGGCCGACGTCATGCAGCAGCTGGCCAGCTATGGTGTGGACCGGGTCCTCTGTCTGATGAATTTCGGTGGCATGCCGTTTGGCCTGGTGCAGGACTCGTTGGCGTTGATGGCGCAGGAAGTCATCCCCCGCCTGACGGTCTCGTCGCGGTAGGCTGCAGATCCAGAAGCGACATCTTTAGGGGAAGCTGAGAGGAGAGGGATATCACAATGGCGGTCGCATTGCAGAGCGGACAACCGGATGGTGTGGCAGGCAGAGAGTTGAAAGATGGGGCGGTGGAGGCAACGCACATCCTGGCAGCGGCGAAGGCGCTGGAACCCCATATTCGAGCCGTGGCTGATGTCATGGAAAGCGAACGCCGACTTCCTCCATCCTTGGTCCAGGCGATGAAAGAGGCTGGTATTTTCCGCATGGCAGTGGCGCGGGTGTACGGCGGACTGGAACTGCCGCCTGCGGTGCAGGTCCGGGTCATCGAAGAACTGTCCCGCTTCGATGGGTCGGTTGGCTGGTGTGCCATGATCGGTAGTGCCGCCGGATATCTGGGGGGATTTCTCGCTCCTCCTGTAGCCCAACGGCTCTTTGGCCATATCGATGGGATTGCCGCGGGCCAGATCGCGCCGACGGGGCGTGCCGATGTCGTGGAGGGTGGCTATCGTGTCTCGGGACGGTGGCGTTTCGCCAGCGGGTGTCAATACTCTACCGTCCTGATGGGTGGCTGTCTCATGTATGACAAGGGAGAGCTGCGCCGCCAGAGTGACGGTCAACCGGAAGTCCGCCTCATGCTGATGCCGGCGTCCCAGTGCACGATTATCGACACCTGGCAGACGACCGGCATGCGCGGGACCGGGAGTCACGATTTTCTCGCTCAGGATGTGTTTGTGCCGTTCGAGGAGAGTGTCAGCTTCTTCGATCCCCCGCAATGTCCCGGGCCGTTGTATGCCTTGCCGCACCTCTTCCTCGTAGGCCACACGGGCGTGCCGCTGGGTATTGCGCGTGGCGCTATTGACGTAGTGTTGGAGTTGAGCGCGCAGAAGGTCATGCTGCCCACGCGTCGTCTTTTGCGCGAGGAGGGACAGGTACAGGAGAAGGTCGCCTGGGCGGAAGCTGCTCTCGGGGCGGCGCGCAGCTATGCCTACGAGATCATCGACGATCTCTGGCAGACGCTGTGTCGGCGAGAGCAACCGTCGCCACGCCAGCGTGCGCTGTACCGTGCCATGATGGTCTACGTGCACCGCATCGGCAAGGAGGTCGTGGAGGCGATGTATGACACCGCGGCGACGAGCGCGATTTTCCAGCCCAACCCGCTCGATCGCTACATGCGCGATATCTTGACTGCCTGCCAGCATCGGGTGCTGCAGGAGAAGATCTACCGTCCGGCCGGACGCTTGCTCCTCGGCCTCGATCCTGGCGATCCCTTCTTCTGAGCGGGCAGCGGTATGGCGGAACCAGCTCTGTTGTACGACAAGCGCGACGGGATCGCCTACATCACCTTTAACCGCCCCCAGGTGCGGAACGCTCTCAACCCGGAGGCCTTTTGTCGGCTCGTCGATGCCTGGCAAGACTACGCTGCCGATGACGCGCTGCGTGTCGCGATTGTCACTGGTGCAGGCGACCGTGCCTTTACGGCCGGGGCAGACCTGGGCACCTTCATCCCGTTACTCACCGGCGCGCGCCAGCCCGAAGACGAGTGGGATTACCGGGTGTTACAGGACTCCCGCATATCCGATGTGGCGATCTTGCGCGGGTTTCCCTTGTACAAGCCGATCATTGCCGCCATCAACGGCTTTTGCTTGGGGGCTGGTACGGAGCTGATCCAGGCCACCGATCTGCGCATCGCCGCGACCCATGCTACCTTTGCCCTCACTGAAGTCCAGCGGGGCTTTATGCCGGCGGGGGGCTCCACCGTGCGGCTGCCACGTCAGGTTCCTTACTGTAAGGCGATGGAAATTCTCCTGCTGGGAGAACCCGTCGGCGCGCAGGAAGCCTATCGCATGGGCCTGGTCAATGAGGTCGTCCCGCCGGAGCAGGTGTTGCCTCGCGCCGAGGAGCTGGCGCGGCGCATTGCAGCCAATGGACCGGTGGCGGTGCGCAAGATCAAGGAGACGGTGTTGTGTGCGCTCAGTGTCTCTTTCGAGGAGGGGTTTCGCATCGAGCGTGAAAATGCTCAGTTCGTCTTGACGACCGAAGATGCGAAAGAGGGGCCACGGGCGTTCATGGAAAAACGGCCACCGCGCTATGTCGGCAGGTAGCACGGACGAGGAGGAGAGCGCTATGGCCGGTGTAGAAAAACGTGCGGGTGGAGATGGGTGCGACGTGAGCAGACGAGATCCCTAGAAGAAGGAGGACCGATCTATGGTGCAAGTGACGGAGCTCGGCTACATGGGCATCGGGGTGAAAGATCTGGAGGCCTGGAAGCACTTTGCCGCCAACATTGTCGGGATGGAGGTGGTGGACGAGGGCGAAGGCGACCGGGTGTATCTGCGTATGGATTACTGGCATCATCGCCTGGTGGTGCACGCCGACGGGAGCGACGACCTGGCCTACTTAGGGTTCCGTGTCGCGGGACCGGAGGAGTTCCGCGAGATGCAGCACCAGCTCTCTGCCGCCGGGATCGAGTATCGCGTCGGTTCGGCGGAAGAAGCGGCGGAGCGGCATGTGCTCGAGGTGATGAAGCTGCAGGACCCCAGTGGCAACCCGATCGAAATCTTTCACGGCCCAGAGATACAGTTTCACAAGCCGTTCTACCCCGGGCGCCGCATGCACGGGCGGTTCAAAACGGGAAACGGGGGTCTGGGGCACTGCATCATTCGCGAGGATGATGTGAACGCTGCTGTCCGCTTCTTCCAGGTCTTAGGCATGCGCGGCGGTATGGAATACAAGCTGCGCATGGGATCGCATCTCGTGACGCCTTTCTTTATGCACTGCAACGAGCGCGATCACACGGTGGCGTTCAATATCGGACCGATGAAGCGACGCATCAATCACGTGATGGTCGAGGTAGACAATTTTGACGATGTCGGGCTGACATATGAGCTGGTGCGCGAGCACAAAATTCCCGTTGCGATCACTCCGGGAAAACACTCCAACGATCACATGTACTCGTTTTACTTTCGTAATCCGTCCGGCT
>JANWXO010000292.1 GCA_025057295.1 Candidatus Binatia bacterium
GAACGTTTCTGCGTCAATGATCATGTCTCTTCCTCTCTGAAGACCCGCGCCAAGGATCGGCATCGTTACCTCGTGCTGCTGGCAGTGTACAGAGAGACGTCTCTCGGTGCAATTGGTATCGACTGGGGAGATGCGACAGCAACGTCATGCCGGGACTCAACAGCGCGCTTTCGGGTCTCGGGACGGGGGAGAGCGCGCGAGGCGCAGGTATCCATAATCGAGCTCGGCGAGCACCAGGGCACCGCTCGCGTGTTTTCATCATACCCGAAGGTGCCAGGTGCAGGAAAGCGCTGCTTGTGCTTGACCCCATGAGAAGGGCTATCTGCCAGAGCCCGTTGTCGGATGCAAGGGCAAAACTGCACCATACCGCCGGAGGTGACTGTGGGACTCAACTGCGCGGGGGTGTCCTTCACCATCGCTTGACATCTCCTGACGAGATGGAAGATATTGGCGTCCCCAGGGGGAGGAAGAATGGGATCAGACACGACTACGCTCGCGCACGCTCTGAGCTCGATACGCGTCGTTGACCTCACGCACTACATCGCCGGCCCCTATTGCACAAAGTTACTGGCGGACTACGGGGCCGAGGTGATCAAAATCGAACGGCCTGAGGATGGTGACGGAGCGCGCGCCTTACCACCGTTCTTCGGCGATCAGCCCGGACGGGAACGGAGCGGACTGTTTTTCTTTCTCAATACCAATAAACAGAGCATCACGCTCAATCTCAAAACCCCGCGTGGACGCGACATCCTCTTGCAGTTGGTTGCCCGTGCCGATGTGGTGGTGGACAATTTTCGCCCTGGGGTGATGGCGCGCTTGGGGCTGGCGCGCGAGGAGCTCGAGCGTGTCAACCCGCGTGTCGTCAGCGTGTCGATCACCAACTTCGGCACGTCTGGTCCGTATCGGGATTACCAGCTCACGGATAGTGTGGCCTACGCGCTCGGTGGGTGGATGTATCCCATGGGAGAACTCGACCGTCCTCCGGTGCAACCCGGTGGGGCCTTTGGCCAGTACATTGCCGGCCTCTACGCCGCTATCGGTGCCCTGCAGGCCGTCCGCATGCGGAACGCAACCGGCGAAGCTCAGTCGGTCGAAGTGTCGATCCAGGAAGCATTGATCGCTACGACTCTGTACGATTTCGTCGCGTTTTCCTACGCCGGGTTCGTGCGGAAACGCTCAGGGCGGCAATTTCACCTTGGATTTCCCAATTTGGTCACCCTGCCCTGCGCCGACGGGTATGTCGGCATTCATGCCGGGTTACCGCACCAACTGCACGCGCTGTTGGAGTTGGTCGGGCGTGCTGACCTGGCTGCCGAGCCGCGTTACCGCACTCTTGCTGGGCTGGGCGCACACGCACAAGAATTGCACGAGGCGCTCCTTCCCTGGGTGCGCCAGCGTGGGAAGTGGGAAATTTATCATGCGGCGCAGGCGCGTGGGATTCCCGTGGCGCCGATCCCGTCTCCGGCTGAGGTGGTCGAGTGGGTGCACCTCAAAGAGCGCCAGGCTTTTGTGGAGGTCGCACACCCGGGGGGAGGGACGGTGAAAATCCCCGGCCCCCCGTTCCGCGAGTCCGGTCAGCCGCCGTGGCCGCTGCGGCGAGCACCGCGCTTGGGGGAGCACACGGAAGAGATTTTGTGCGGCCAGTTGGGCTATAGCACGGCAGAAGTGCACGCGCTGCGTGCCGAAGGAGTATTGTGACAAGGAGGCGCCGATGCTGCGCGTTGTCGATCTCACCAATGGATGGGCCGGACCGTTGGCGACATGTTTGCTCGGAGACTTTGGCGCGGAGGTGATTAAAGTGGAGTCCCCCTCGCACATGGATTGGTGGCGGGGGGCAGGACTCCAGGGGACGGTGGAGGGGCCGAAGCTCTACGAGCAGTCACCGACCTTCAACACTGTCAATCGCAACAAGTACGGCATCGCATTGGAACTGACCCATCCACGCGGGCGGGCGTTGTTCAAAGAGTTGATCCGCGTGAGCGATCTCCTCATTGCCAACTATCCACCACGGATCCTCCGCAAACTCGGGATCGACTATCAGACGCTGGCGGCGGTCAATCCTCGCCTAGTGATGGTGACCCTCCCGGCCTTCGGCAATAGCGGACCAGAATGTGAATATGTCGGGTTTGGGTGTACCACCGAAGCGATGGCCGGCATCACCTGGGTCAGCGGCTACGAGGACGGACCGCCGCAGATGCTGAGTAACGCGATCGGAGACCCGGGGTCCGCGCTCAACGCCTGTTTTGCTGCATTGGTGGGGGTGTTCGAGCGCGAGCGGCGGGGAGCAGGAGTGTCGATCGATCTCTCTCACGTCGAGGGGCTCCTGCCCATGAACGCCGCCGCGCTGCTCGACTACACCATCAACGGACGGGTGCAGCAGCGCCAGGGAAACCGCCACCCGACTCTGGCCCCCCACGGCTGCTACCCCTGTCGCGGGGATGACGAGTGGGTGGTGATTGCGGTGACGTCGGACAGGCAGTGGGAACAGTTTTGCCGGGCGCTCGGCGATCCGCCCTGGGCACGAGCGGAGCGATTCGCAACCATGGCCGGCAGAAAAGCGGCAGAAGACGAACTGGATCGCTATATTACCGCCTGGACCCAAGAGCGCGACCCTTACGAGGTGATGGAAACCTTGCAACAGGCTGGGGTGCCGGCTGGCGCGGTCCTCTCGGGGCCGGGCATTCTGAGCGACGCCCATCTCGCAGCGCGAGAGTTTTTGCTGGCGATCGAAAAGGCGGAAGCCGGCGTGCACCTATACCCTGGCTTCGTCCCACGCTTTCAGCGCGCCGCTTCCGCTGCGCGTCCGGCACCCTGTTTCGGAGAGCACAACGCCTACGTCTTTGGGACTCTCCTCGGGCTTTCGGCAGAAGAAATCGCGCAACTCGCCGCCGAGCGAGTCATCAGCCAAGAGCCGTTCTTTCCCACGCTGTCCGCTCGATGACATGGCGCCGACCAGCACGGCATGCCGACCCGTGCGGGCGGGCGAGGTTAGGAAGCGGACGAAAAGCGGGCGATCACTTTTTCGCCGAACTCGCGCACGAACTGTGAGAATCCAGTCGGCGTCGGGATGAACGCGACCTGTTTGACGCCGGCAGCCGCGAGCGCGTGCAACCGTTCGCGTAACGCTTCTGGAGTAGCGGTCATTGTCAGAGCCTGTACCGCCTCGGGAGTGACAAAGTGGGCCTCTTCAGGTTGGACATAAAGGCCGTGGCCGTCATGGAGATCGAGATAATAACGGTCTCCACTCTGTCGTCGTCGCTGGTCACAAAACGCCTGGTAGGCGGCCAGGAGCGGGCGGATCGGTTCAGGCGCCGCGGCAGGGGCTTGCACTCTTTCGTACAGGGCGTGGAGTGCGACCATCACCCACGGCCCGGCTTCGGCGCGCACCCGCGGGGAATCGTACCCTTCGCCGGGGCGGAGAAGGCAAGCCGAGGTCAGGAGGGTGGTATAAAGGGTGGCAGGATCTCTGCCCACCTTTTCCGCTCCCCGTCGCACGTGTGCCCATACATTGTGCCAGCCGGCAAGGGAGTTGGTCCGGGAGGTGATGACGCCGTCGCCGATCTCGCCCGCCAATGCCATAGCTTGTGGTGCGTTGGCGGCGACGTGAATGGGAACAGGATCTCGGGTGTTGAAGAATCCCTGATCTTGGTGGAAGAAGCGAATCGCCCGCCCAGCGTCTGGTGTCTGGTATGTGACAGTGTCTCCTCGCAGCAGTCCACGGATGACTCGCACGTATTCCCGCAGTTCCCGCAGCGGGCGCGGCGGCAGTCCCATTGCCCGCCACGCGCTATTGCCGGTGCCGATACCCAGGATGACCCGTCCGGGAGCCAGTTGGTTGAGGGTGGCGATGGCGTTGGCG
>JANWXO010000293.1 GCA_025057295.1 Candidatus Binatia bacterium
CAGGGATGTGGCGCTTAATGCACGGGGGCGAGTTCCGGATCCCGTTGGTCATCCTTGCCCCTTCCGGTGGCTCCGGCTTTGGACCCGAACACTCTGCCTGCCCTGAAGCGTTTATCATGCATGCTCCTGGCCTCCTGTGTGCTGTGCCCTCGACCCCGGCAGATGCCAAAGGGCTCCTGAAAACAGCCATCCGCCTGGACAACCCGGTGGTCTACTTTGAGCACAAGCTGCTCTACGCCACCCGGGGCGAAGTCCCGGAGGGAGAATACACGATCCCATTCGGGCAGGCGGTGGTACGGCGCGAAGGGGATGCGCTGACTATCGTGGCCTGGCAGGAGATGTTGCGTCGTACCCTGGCCGCGGCCGAACGGCTCAGCGCCGAGGGGATCGAGGTCGAGGTGATCGATCCGCGCACCCTGAACCCGTTCGACCGAGAGACGATCATCGCGTCGGTAAAGAAAACCGGGGCGTGCATGGTGGTCGAGGAGGGCTATCGCACTTTGGGGGTCGGGGCGGAGATCGGCGCTCTGCTCCTGGAACAGGCACTGCCGTACCTCGACAAGCCGTTCAAGCGGCTCGCTATTCCCGATGTGCCGTTGCCGACCAGCCAGCACCTCGTCGACTACGTAGTTCCTTCCACAGAACAGATCTACCGGGCGGTGAAAGACCTTGTCGGGTGAAACGCAGCTCGCCCCAACCACACCCGTCCGCATGCCGAAGATCGGCCAGGCCATGGCCGCAGGGACGGTGTTGCAGTGGCACTATCGGGACGGAGACTCCGTCGCACAGGGCACCATCCTCGTCACTATCGAAACGGATAAGGCGACTTATGATCTCGAAGCACCGGCGAGCGGTACCCTGCACATCTACGTCGCTGAGGGACAAGAGGTAGCGGTCGGCACGGTCATCGCCGAGATCGGCGAGCCTTCTCACCCACACAGTCGCGTGCCCATCTCCACTCCTCCAGCGGCACCGTTGCCGGGAACCGGCCCACCTCGGACCTCTCGACAGCAAAAGATCCTGGCATCGCCGAAAGCCAAGCAGCTCGCGGCCCAACACGGGATCGAACTCTCCACGATTAGCCCATCTAGCCCCGATGGGATCATCTCGGCTGATGACGTGGTGCGGGCCATTGCGGCAAAAACCGCTGGACAGCCAGCCTCCCCAGGAGGGGGGATCACGGCGCCGCGCGGTCGCACCCTCCGCGAGCGGCGGCAACTGACCGGTCTGCGCAAGACCGCTGCGCGCCGGCTCCAGGAAGCATGGCAAACCATTCCTCACATCGTGCAAATGGTCGACGTCGATGCGACTCGTCTACTCGCGGCGCGAGCGGCGCTGAAGCACACAGTACCCTCGGTGACGCTGAACGACCTCATTCTCCATGCTGCCGCGCTGGTGCTGGCGGGGCTACCGGAGCTGAACGCCACCATCGAGGGCGACACCCTGGCACTGTACGAAGGGGTAGATGTGGGGTTCGCTGTGGACACGCCACGCGGGTTAGTCGTTCCGGTCATCCGCCGTGCCGATACGCTCTCCCTGGCGGAACTGGTCACAGAAAGCCAGCGCCTCATTGCTGCCGCCCGTGCGAGTCGTCTCGCCGCTGCGGACATCGGCGGTGCGAGCCTGACCGTGTCCAACCTCGGCATGTTCGGCATCCGCTGCGGGACGCCGGTGATCAATCTAGGCGAACCGATCCTGGTTTTCGTCGGTGCGGTGGAAGACCGTCCCGTGGCCGTTGCCGGGAAGGTCGAGATCAGACCCATGCTCACACTCAGCGTTGCCTATGACCATCGGGTGGCAGACGGAGTGGCCGCCTCGCAATTTACCCGCGGCCTCAAAGACAGGTTGGAAAGTCTCGACCTCACCGGACAGCAGGTGGAGTCGTTCAGTGGTGCTGCGGTCAGCCCTACCCATGCTCAACCCCATGCGACCAGCTCCCAAGAGGAGGGGGAACAGCGCACGGTACGTGCGGTGTCCGAGGGCAACGGTTATGCCGTGCAGTTGTCCAGTAGTAGACACGCCTGGGTGCTCGATGAGCCGGCTGCCGGTGGTGGGACAGACGTCGGTCCGGATCCGGTCACAGCTTTCCTCGGGGCTCTGCTCGGGTGTCTGACCATTTCCTTCAAAGCCGCCGCCCGCCGTCGCGGCATCGCACTCGAGCGCGTCAGCGGCCATGTTCGCGCAACCCCGAGCGGTCATGTGAAGCGCATTGCGCTCACCCTGGAGGCCTGGAGTGCAGAGGAGGAAGCGCGCGTGCGCACCCTGCTCGAACCCGCCCATCGCGCCTGTTATGTCAGCGGCATCCTGCGGCCGGACATCGCGTTGACCGTCGAGTTGCGGGTACATCCCGTCTAATGCCAGTGGGCGATGCGAGTACTGGGCGAGGTCAAATCAGCGGCAAAGGAGATCGCCATCAGCAGCAGTCCAAGTCCGAGCAGAGGGACGAGGAGATACCCGACTATCGGACGGGCAACATCGAGGGGGATGAGGAGCAAAAAGCCCGGGATACCCAGCGCGGCTAGGATGTAGCCGATTTTTTGTGTCCAGTCACGCCGCGCGAGGAAGGTCGGGGCTGCGGCCACCAAGGCGAACGAGAGGAACTGCCACTTGAGGACGGCCCATCTGCGTGCCGGATCGGCAGCCAAGTAGTTGCCGCTGAGACACGACTCAAGGTAGTGATTCTCGCGCAGATCGCTGCCGGCGGCGAGCAGGGCGAACAGGACAATCCCCAAGCCATATATCCAGGCCGGGCTCCGCCCACTGAACACCGCGAGGCCCAGCGAGACCAGGAGCACGGTGTACGCGGGGACCAGGTAGGAAGAGTCTCGCTGAAGACCTTCAAGCACTGCAACTTTGGCAGTGGCATCTTGCGCGACGAGGGGACACACCTCTCTCGGGCTGAACTGCAGCGCAATCGAATGGGGGGAAGAATGGACAAACACGAGATCCCAGAGCCACATGAAGCCAGCGATAAGGGCGGAGAGGAGGAAAAGGGACATACAGGTGGTGATTTTTTTCGCGTGAACCTCGTGCTCCTGATGGGAGGGAGAAGACCCGTGGCGAGGCTTCGGAGGGCGACGGCGAGACGGTCCAGCTTGTAGGACACTGGTCGTGGTTCCCCTTGCCGCCCGCGCGAGCGATTTTTTTGCTGCCATGCGTCAACCGTGCTTTGCTGTCTCTGGAACGACGAACCGATCGGGATCCTGCTAATCGGTGTTCACGCAACTATATGGAACCCAAAGGTGACGAGCAAGGGCGCTCATCGCTCGTGCCCTGCAGAGGGCGCATCCAAGGTCGTCAGATTTGTTCCCAGGAAAAGCGGAGAACCGTTCCCCTGCCCTCTACACGAAGACAAGCCGGTAGTGAGGGATGAGCTGCTGATCACGCGCCGGACACAGAAACGCATGCAGATGCTGCACCCCGGTCAGGAAGCGGGCGAGACTCTGGGGGAAGGACACGAGGGGAACCATACTCAGCGCGTAGAGCGCTTCGTAAAAGTGTACCCGCTGGGGCCAAGAGGGATCGGTGTCGCACACTGGGCGTGCCCAGGGGGCGGTGTCCAGCATCCGCATGAACCCCTGGAGCAGGGTGCCGTCGCCCAGGGTGCGCAGTGGGGGCTCAGTGGTATGGAAGCGGAGCGTAAAGCACGGGGTTTGCCCCGCTTCCTCCTGAATGGAGAACTGGCCGAGACGTAAGGCCAGCAGCTCGGCCGACAGCCAGCTGCGAAACTTGGCGATGTCCATCGCGAAGTCTCCACGGCTGAGGCCGATCGCTGCCACCGGGTCGAGCAGCACGACCCGCGGGGTAGGGCGACGCAGGCTCGGCAGGTACACC
>JANWXO010000294.1 GCA_025057295.1 Candidatus Binatia bacterium
GAACGGGTCAAAAAAGAGGTTGCGAGCTATGGGGTAGTACCGGAGGACTGGGGTGGGGATACCATCTTCGTGCCTGTCTCCGCGAAAACTGGAGAGGGAATCCCTGCGCTGCTGGAGATGATTCTCCTGCAAGCTGATGTATTGGAACTCAAAGCGTCGCTAGGTCCTTTCGCAAAGGGAACAGTGGTGGAAGCCAAGCTCGACAAGGGCCGGGGGGCGGTCGCGACTGTGTTGGTGCAGGAAGGGGTGTTAAAGGTGGGGGATCCCTGTGTATGCGGCATCCAGTACGGCAAGGTTCGCGCTTTGTTCAATAGCCATGGCCAGCGAGTGACCGAAGCATTTCCGGGAACGCCGGTCGAGGTCTTGGGGCTGAGTGGAGTGCCCGCGGCCGGCGATACCCTCGTCGTCGCGCGGGACGAAATTCAGGCTCGGCAGGTGGCCGAACACCGGCGGAGCAAGCTGCGCACGGCGATACTGGCCACCCCCAGAAAATTCTCGCTCGCTGATCTGGCTCAGCCAGCTGTGGAGCAGAAACAACTGCGGGTGGTCATCAAAGCAGACGTACAGGGAAGCGTTGAAGCGCTCAGCGACGCGTTACGGCGTCTCTCTACGGATGAGGTGAAACTCACCATCCTTCATGCTTCGGTGGGTGGAATTTCGGAGTCCGACGTGCTGCTGGCTGCGGCCTCGGGCGGCCTCATTCTTGGCTTTCATGTGCGACCAGAGGCGAAGGCAGCCAAGCTGGCCGAGCGGGAGGGCGTGGAGGTTCGTCTCTACAGTGTAATCTACGAAGTACTCGCCGATGTACGGGCAGCGCTCGAAGGGTTGCTCACACCGGTGGACAAAGAGAAGTTACTGGGCAGGGTTGAGGTGCGTCAGGTCTTTACCATTCCTCGAGTTGGCGTGGTTGCGGGCGGCTTCGTCAAAGAGGGAAAAATTTCCCGCGGGGCGCAGGTCCGTCTTCTCCGGGATCATACGGTCGTGTATCGAGGCAGCGTCGCCAGCCTCCGGCGCTTCAAGGAGGACGTACGGGAGGTGGTGGCAGGGTATGAGTGCGGGGTGGGTCTGGAGAACTTTCAGGATCTCAAAGTCGGGGATGTGCTCGAAGTCTTTGAGCTTGAGCAGGTTGCCCGCCGGCTCGAGCCCAGGCCGCAACAGGCCACGCTACGGCTTTCCGCGTAGTGAAAATCCAGTCACATTCGACAACGAGCTCGCCTAGTCACCCCGCCAAGGAGGACACACGAGACTTATGTCTGTAGTAGCAACCCAACTACGAGTAGGCATGATCATTCAGCATCGCGATGCGCCCCACCGCATCTTGGAACTGACCCATGTCACCCCGGACAACTGGCGAGGTTTTGTGCGCACAAAACAGCGCAACCTGCACACCGAACACCGCTTCCGCTCCGAAGACCGGGTGGAGCGGATCGTGCTAGACCAACGGGAGATGGAGTATCTCTACCAGGCGGGTAACGACTATTATTTCATGGACGTGGAGACGTACGAGCAGATCGTCCTCTCCCGGGAAACCTTAGAGGAGACTGTATTCTATCTGACGCCTAATCTTAGGCTACGCGTGGATTTTTATGAGGGCAAACCAGTCAGCCTGTCGTTGCCCAAGACCGTCGATCTGCAAGTGAAGGCAACGCCCCCGGGCATGAAGACCGCTAGCGCCACCAACGAGATGAAGCCAGCGACCTTGGAAACCGGGCTGGAAATTCGGGTGCCTAGCTTTGTCTCACCGGGAGAGACGGTCCGGGTCGATACGGAGAGTGGGGAATACCTCGCACGGCTGAAATAGCAGTGCCGCATAGAGGAAATACTTTGCTTTTACAGAGTAGACAAGAAGAAATGATCCTAGAGAAAGAATGGTCTGACGAAGCACTGGGGCGAGAAACGCCAGCGGTAGACGTGCCGCGGGCTCGCTCCGCTTCTCCAGCCGAAAAAGCGGATGAAGAAGCGGAGGCGGTTGAGACACGTGATATCGAATATCTTTTTCACCTCGACCTCGGTCACTCACCGCTACTGCGGAGAGAAGAAGAGCATACTCTTACCGAGAGGAGCAGAGAAGCGTGGCAAACTATCCTTCACTGTCTGGAAGAGCATCGTCACCTCATCGCTGTCTTTCTCGATGGGAAAGAGATCAAGTACGACAGGCTGGGGGAGAGAGATGTTCTTCGTCTGCTGCACAGCCTCAGCGAAAAGGTCAACAGACCTGGACAGGTGGACACGGGAGAAGCGACTATAGAAGAGCTCCGTACCGTGCTGACCCGCGTCCAGGGAGCTCTCCTACGTTTTCGCGTCTATCGGGATGAGCTGGTTCGTCGCAACCTGCGCTTGGTGCTCAGCATTGCCCGGCGGTACCAAGGACGAGGCCTCGGATATCTTGACCTCATTCAGGAAGGTGTCTTCGGGTTGATGCGGGCAATTGAGAAGTTTGATCCTGATAAGGGAGTGAAGTTTATCACTTATGCAACGTGGTGGGTCTGGCAGGCGATGGTTGTAGCTCAAGATTCCCACGGTGGAGCGGTGGTCCACACCTCTCCCTCTATCCAGGTTCAGCGCCGGCGTCTTTCCCGGATCTCGCGGACATTAGAAAGCACCCTCCGCCGCACTCCGACTCAAGAGGAGCTCTTTGCGACCGGGCGGGAAAAGGTCAATGCCTCGCTGTTCACCGAACAGCCAGTTGCTGTTGTTTCTCTGGATGTCCCTCTCGGGGAAGGCAGTGACCAACTGTTTGAGGAAATGATCCCTGACCCCCAGAGTCTTTCGCCTGAGGAGGCAGCGATCAAAAAAGACACAGAGGAAAAACTTCATCGAGCGCTGCGGCGTCTTGCTCCCCGCGATGCCGAGATTCTGCGGTTACGCTTTGGCCTGACAGGGGACCACGTCCTCACCTTGGAGGAGATCGGAGCGCGCTTGGGCGTGACGCGGGAGCGAGTGCGCCAGTTAGAGGAGCGCGCACTCGTACGTCTCAGGGAGATTTGTCAGCAGGACGGCGGAGTAGAGGCTTGGGTATAAGCTGTTTCTTCCGGCTATTTCCTCACCTGCACGGCCCCGAACAGTAGCTGCCGCTCCGTCTCGCTGCCAAGGACACCTTGCCTCTTCCTCTGAGCAGAGAGGCCGGTCGCGCAACGATTGCCCTCAGCTCCTCGCGGCGAGCTAGCTATAGGGGATTTGCGTTGGTTGCATCTTTCTTTTTGATTCCCAACTTTGCAAAAACGAGCATTTCTTTCTCTGCCGTGAATCTCAGCAGCGTGTAATTGCTCTGCCGTTTCTGCGTCCTCTTGCTCTGGCACGTTGTCTGCATATGCATAAATGAGAGAGACAAGAGGTCCGTGATGCAGAAGCCCCACTGGGAGCACTTCCCCCATGGTGCGGATATCGGCGTGCGCGGCATTGGGGCCTCCAGGGAGGAGGCCTTTGAGCAAGCCGCGCTCGCCCTCACGGCTGTCATAACCGAGCTTCACACGGTAGTACCCACTGAGATGGTGGAAGTGACCTGCGACGCGCCCGATGACGAGCTGCTGTTCGTCGACTGGCTCAACGCCCTTATCTATGAGATGGCCAGCCGCCGAATGCTCTTCGGCCGCTTTGAGGTCCACGTCAGGGATCATCGCTTGCAGGCCACAGTGTGGGGCGAAGGAGTCGACGTCGCGCGCCATCAACCAGCCGTTGAGATCAAGGGGGCGACCTATACGGCGCTCCGGGTCAAGCGAGACGAGAGCGGTATGTGGCTTGCCCAGTGCGTGGTCGATGTATAAGCGGCTAGCAACGGTAAGGATACCCTATGGATACGAGCCAATTGATTCAGCGGTCTGCGTG
>JANWXO010000295.1 GCA_025057295.1 Candidatus Binatia bacterium
CAGTTTCGTTACTTTCGGGAGGGTCATATGGAAGCCAAAGAAGAAGCCTTGATCCGCTCTTTGATGGAGACCGATCCGGAGTTGCGGCGCCATTATGAAGAACACCTAGAGTTGGAGCGGCGGCTGGCTGATCTGCGGCAAAAGCCCTTCCTGACAACAGAAGAAGAGATCGAACAAAAGCGGATCCAGAAACAGAAGCTTGCCGGCAAAGACCGGATGATGGAGATCCTTGCCCGTCACCGTCACGCCGCGGCATAAAGGACAGCAGCAGCTCTCTTTGGTCACAGCGGGGGAAAAGTCTGCTGGAGAGGGGCCGCACGCATATCCCTCCTCTGCTCTGTGGTCCGCCCCACTTGGAGTGATGGGGGTTCATGCGCCACGTTATTTCTATCCTCGTGGAGAACGAGTTTGGGGTGTTGGCGAGGGTTGCGGGACTGTTCAGCGGGCGGGGCTTTAACATTAAAAGCCTGACCGTCGCAGAGACACTTGATCCGACGGTTTCTCGTATCACGCTCGAGACCATTGGCGATGACCAGATCGTGGAGCAGATCACCAAGCAACTGAATAAGCTGATCTGCGTCATTAAGGTCGTCGACTTTCAAGATACCCCGCATGTGGAACGGGAGATGGCGCTCATCAAGGTGTCGGCCGATGAGCGGACCCGGAGCGAGATTTTGAATATCGTTACCATCTTCCGCGCGAAAGTGATCGATGTAGACCCTCGGTCCTACATCATCGAAGTCACTGGCGATGAGGAGAAGATCACCGCCATCCTGAATCTGCTCAAGCCGCTGGGGATTCGAGAGATCGTACGTACGGGGAAAGTGGCCCTGCAGCGGGGTGCCCAAACCCTCTCTGCCCCGGCCCAACCTGAACCTGTAGAGTGGAAAGGCAAGACAAAGGAGAAGGCAGCATGAACATCTACTACGATAAAGACGCGGATCTTGCTCGCTTGCGGGGGAAAAAAATCGCTGTCATCGGCTATGGCAGCCAAGGCCATGCCCATGCTCTCAACCTACGCGATAGCGGGATGGACGTGCGGGTCGGCCTCAAGAAAGGGAGTTCTTCCTGGCCGAAAGCGCAAAATGCTGGGTTTGCCGTCAAAGAGGTCGCCCAGGCCGCCGCGGAGGCCGATATCATCATGATGTTGACACCCGATGAGGTGGCCAGCGAGATATACGAGGCAGAGATCCGCTCCCAGCTCAAGCCAGGGAAGTATCTCGCGTGTGCGCATGGGTTTAATATCCACTTTAAGAAGATCGTTCCGCCCCCCGAGGTCAACGTCTTTATGGTGGCCCCCAAAGGTCCTGGACATCTGTTGCGAAGCGAGTTTGAAAAGGGTCGGGGTGTACCGTGCTTGATCGCTGTGGCGCAGGACCCGTCGAGCGATAGCAAACAGATTGCTCTAGCCTATGGGGCTGCCCTCGGTGGTGGCCGCGCGGCCCTGCTCGAGACGACCTTCAAAGAGGAGACAGAGACCGATCTGTTCGGTGAACAGGCGGTATTGTGCGGCGGGCTTACCGAACTCATGCGTGCTGGTTTCGAAACCTTGGTCGAAGCTGGATACGCGCCGGAAATGGCCTATTTCGAGTGCATTCATGAGATGAAGCTGATTGTCGATTTGATCTATGAAGGCGGTATTTCCAATATGCGCTACTCCATTAGTAACACCGCCGAGTATGGGGATATGACGCGGGGAAAACAGGTCATCGGGAGGGAAAGCCGCGAGGCGATGAAGAAACTGTTAGCGGATATTCAATCTGGTGCGTTTGCGGATGAGTGGATTAGCGAATACCGTGCGGGCTTGCCCCGCTTCCGTGCCCTGCGCCGGGAAGGGGAGAACCACCCTGCTGAACTCGTTGGCGCCAAGCTGCGCGCGATGATGCCGTGGCTGCAACAAAACCGTCTCGTTGACAAAACAAAAAATTAGGCCCTACCCCGATAGTAGCGAGGAAAGAGATTGGAGCGCTCCTGAGTTACTTCGCTATGCATTTTGCCCGCGAAGGTTACTCTCGCATCTTAGGCCTCGGGATTCTGTCGTTGCTCTGTGGCCTGCTCGGCTTGCAGCTTGCCGGCCTGCTGTTTCTGTTGCTGACCCTCTTTGTAGCGTTCTTCTTTCGTGATCCTGAGCGTGAGGGGCCGAGAGACGAGCGGTTGATTCTCTCGCCGGCTGATGGCCGTGTCGTGACGGTAGAAAAAAATGTCCGCGAGGAACGCTTTCTCGACACCCCGAGCACGCGGGTTGGCATTTTCATGTCTCCTCTTGACGTCCATGTCAATCGGATTCCTGTCTCTGGCCAGGTGACGGCGGTGCACTACCAGCCTGGCCAGTTCCGTCCCGCCTTTGCCGCCAATGCCACGGAAGTGAATGAGCGCAATGCCGTCACGATCCAGGACAGTCAAGGGCGCCGAGTCCTGTTGGTGCAGATTGCCGGCATCCTCGCCCGGCGGATTGTCTGTGCGCTCAAAGGAGGGGAGTACGTCACGCAAGGGGACCGATATGGCCTCATTATGCTCGGTTCTCGCGTCGATCTGTACTGTTCATCCGAGGTGCGACTGCACGTTGAGGTTGGTCAGCGCGTGAGAGCAGGCCAGACAGTGATAGGGGAGTACCCGTGAGTCCCCTGCGGGATAAGATTCGTGTCTTGCCTGGGCGTCGCCGCATGCCCTCTCACCTCCGCGTGGCCAAAGGGGTATATCTGCTTCCCAATCTGGTCACGAGCGGAGGCCTCTTCTGCGGGTTTTACGCCATCATTGCCACGTTCAAAGGAGAGTACCGCCTTGCTGCCATCGCGATTTTAATCGCGTTGGTGTGCGATGCTCTCGACGGGCGAGTGGCGCGTATCACAAAGAGTTCGAGTCGTTTTGGAGTCGAGTACGATTCGCTCTCGGACGTTGTCGCCTTTGGTGTCGCCCCTGGCGTCTTGGCTTACTGCTGGGCATTGGAACCGTGGGGGGTATGGGGATGGCTCGCCGCTTCCCTCTATGTCATTTGTGGTGCGCTCCGCCTGGCGCGCTTCAACGTGCAAGTCGATACGGTCGATAAACGGAGCTTTGTCGGCCTGCCGATTCCGGCGGCTGCAGGTGTCATCGCCACGACCATTTTGATGTATTACTTCCTGGGCGGGGAGGGCACGACGAACAAACACATCACGCTCTTATTGCTGATATACGTGCTCGCCGGCCTGATGGTCAGCACGATTCCCTACTTCAGTTTTAAGGAGTTGCCGCTCGCTCGTCGTCAGCCGTTTTGGCTGTTGATCGTCGGTATTCTCTTGATCCAGCTGACCATCGCCGAGCCGCAGCTGATGCTGTTTAGCGTGTTTGCGTGCTATGCGCTGTCCGGGCCGCTGCGGGCTGTGATCCGTTTAGGACGGGGAACTGGCAGGGGTGAGCGGGGCGAGGTGGAACACATGCTCCCGAGCGTGCATCAGCAGCTCCGGGCCCTTGACAATAACAAGAAGGGTTCGGTATAGAAGGGTGCCATGCAAGCACATCTCGGACTATCACGTGCGGCGCTGGGTCTGCTCCTCAGCCTGTTCCTTAGTCCCCCGCCCGGTGGGTCCGAGAGGGGCGTGTAAAAAACACAGCGGACTCTGAGGGGCCACGGGCGGGAGCAAGAGCCCGTGGCCTTTGTGTATGAAGAGGGCTGCGGGTCGATCTCGCGGCCCTCTTTGTTTCGGACTTTTGCCAGGAGGTCTCTGTATGGAACGGGAGGTCGTCAAGATTTTCGATACCACCTTGCGCGACGGGGAGCAGTCACCTGGGGCGACAATGAACATCGAAGAGAAGGTCATGGTCGCGCGGCAACTGGAGAA
>JANWXO010000296.1 GCA_025057295.1 Candidatus Binatia bacterium
GCTTGCCCAGCACCTGACCGTCGAGTTCTACGATGGTATCGGCCGCTAACACCCAGACGCCTGGATGCCTGCGGCTGACCTCGTGCGCTTTGTCCCAGGCAACGCGCAGCGCGTAGTGCTCGGGAGATTCTCCGGGGCGGAGCTCTTCAGAGACAGCACTCGGGACGATCAGGCAGTCTACACCGGCTTGCTGGAGCAGCGCGCGGCGGCGCGGCGAGGCCGAGGCGAGAATCAGCAAGGGGGGCGTAGGACGCAGCTCGCTCATCTGACTGGTGTGGGCGGCGTCAGCAGCGTGGGTATCTGGTAGAGAGCCGAGGTGCAGTCCTGGCTCCAGAAGGAGAGGGCGTTCATATGCGTAAAGGCTACTCTTATCCCTTCCCTCTCCAGCGGGCCGCGCGTCTGCTCCCCTAGTACGACTTGGGGAGTCCTAATACGTGCTCACCCACGTAGTTGAGCACCATCTCTTGCGAGATGGGCGCGATACGGAACAGGCGTGCCTCCCGCCAGTACCGTTCCACGTCGTAGTCCTTGATGTACCCATACCCCCCATGGGCTTGCATTGCCCGGTCCGCCGCCTCGCAGGCCGCTTCGGCCGCCATGTATTTGGCGATATTCGCCTCCTTACCGCAGGGTTTGCCGTTGTCGAATAACCAGGCAGCTTTGTAAACCATCAATTCCGCCGTCTCCAACTTGGCGTAGGACTCAGCGAGAGGAAATTGGATCCCCTGGTTCATTCCAATGGGACGATCGAACACGATCCGTTCCTTGGCGTACTGCACCGCTTTTTCGATCGCCCGTTTGCCCATCCCCACGCATTCGGCGGCCACCAGAATACGCTCGGGATTGATCCCGTCGAGGATGTAGTAGAATCCTTTTCCTTCTTCTCCGATCAGATCCTCTTTGGGGACGTAGAGGTTATCGATAAACAACATATTGGTGTCCACCGCCTTGCGCCCGCACTTGCGCAGCTCGCGCACTTCCACCGCTTGGGGGTCGATATCGGCAAAGAACAGGCTCATCCCCATGGTTTTCTTCTGGACCTGCTCGTAGGGAGTGGTGCGGGTGAGGATCAGCATCTTTTTCGACTCTCGTGCCTTGGTAATGAACACCTTGCGGCCGTTGATGACATAGCCGTCGCCCTTGCGGGTGGCGAAGGTCTTGATTTGCGTCGTATTCGTCCCGGCGTCGGGTTCGGTTACGGCGAAGGAGACGTGGATCTCGCCGCTCAACACTTTGGGGAGATATTTGCGTTTCGCTTCTTCGGTGCCGTATTTGATCAGGGGTTCGAGGCCGAAAATGCCCAGGTGGATCGACGAGCAGGCCTGGGTGCCGCCACCGCTCTCGGCGACGGTTTGCATGACCAGCGCCGCCTCGGTAATGCCAAGCCCGCTGCCGCCATATTCCTTCGGGATGGTAATGCCCAGCCAACCACCATCGGCGAAGGCTTGATAGAAGTCCCACGGGAATTCTCCGGTCTCGTCCCGTTCACGCCAATACTCATCAGGGAAGCGGGCACACAAGGCGCGTACCTGTCTGCGAATCTCTTCTTGTTCTTCGGTGAACTGGAAATCCATACGGTCTGCCTCCTTGTCGTTCTTTCTCACTTACCATTTGCCGCTGCGGTGGTGCAATTCCTCAGAGGCGCTACGCGCGGGATGGAGCACGCCTGGACCCCCATCCTGAGTGCTGACGCAGCCCTGGTCAGCGGGTTCCGCGCTGATCCACCGGCCGCCGCAGGGTCGTGCCGATCGAATGGGTGCTCGTGTCGGTCGATCCCTGGGGCTGCGCTCTCGTGGGTAACATGGCGATGAAGGGGAAGAGCTGCTGACGGCTGATCTCGAAGATCCGGCGCAGTTCCGCTACCGGCTGGCGGTGCTCATCGACCCGCAGGCTACAGTACGGATATGCTTCGGTGTGGTACACCAGCAGGGCGGCGGATTGTCGCCCGCGATAATCTCCGCCGGTCGCATCCCCTGCCTCCAACGCTTTGAGCAGCCGCTCGGGCAGTTCGTCGTCGCGGTTGTGCTCGAAGGCGCGTGCCATCGCCGCGACGGTGGTTTCGTCGACCATCATATTGGCAGCGACAGCGTAGCCGTCGCCGATGTAGTGCCCGTGCCAGGGGAGACAGCGCTGCCCGGTGAACGCCGCGGCCTGGCCGTGCCGATCGACAATGCTCAGTTGCCGCACCTCCCGTCCCGGATCGCTCGCAAGGAGTCGCTCCAAGGCTTCTGTGGCGCTGAGGCCGTCTTCCAGCAGCCGTAAACCGTCGATGCCTAGATAGGGGTTGACGAACGCCTGCGTGGCAATCGCTCCGACCTGGGATTTCCCGAAGGGACACAAGCTTCCAACCGCAGGAACGGCTGTACACACCGCCACACCCACCATGCCGGTACGCGGGCAGCGGGCGACAATGGAAAAAGTAGTGAAGATCAGCATACGCCGTGCTCCCTCATCCCATGCTTCATTGCACACAACCCGGGAGAGGCACAAGCGGGTCCAGGTAAGAGAAAACTTTCCTTGCTCCCCCCGTTTGTGATAAAGCAGGCGGCAGCTGTGTAATACGTGGGGGCACGGTGAAACGCGGGGCACGACAAACGACCGGGAAGAAAAGAGGCACGACGAAAGAAGCGCCAGGGCAGGAGGCGGGCGACTGCCAAGGAGCAGGGGAGTGCCCATCAGGAGCCCGTGGCCAGCGCGCGCACGTGGCGGCAGTGGCGGATCGAGAGCAGACCCTCCGGGCGGAAAAGGTGAGGCGGGTGAAAGCCCAACTAGCCCAGGGGACCTACCGGGTAGAGGTGCGGGAGGTGGCCAAAGCCATCGTGCGGCACGAGGTCGTGCGCCTCTTGAGCGAGGAGAAGAAGCCGAAAGGACGAGGAACACAGCGCCGTCAGAGGAGCAGTGACACCATGCACAAGCGGGCGCAGATTCAACTCACTCCTGAAGAACAGCTGGCGTTGTTGCGGCAGAGCAGGACCATGGCGCTCTGTACCATCGGCAAGGATGGCTATCCCCATGTGGTTGCCATGGCCTTTATGGTGAAGGACGGATGTATCTACATGACCTCCTATCGCAAGGCGCAGAAGGTGGTGAACATCCGTCGCAACCCAAAGGTGGCGGTCATGGTCGAGACAGGCGAGCAGTACCATGAGCTCAAGGGCCTCATGATCCGCGGCCGCTGTGAACTCATCGAGGAACCCGATGAGGTGTGGCAGATCATGCGCGAGATCCGTGCGTTTCAAGGGGGAGACGTGGATGCAGTGGACCCGGCACGCGCGCAGAAACGTGCAGCCTTGAAAATCATTCCGGAGAAAATTGCCAGCTGGGATCACAGTAAGTTGGGTCCCGGGGTGTACTGAGGTGGGCGGAGTGTAGCGGAGAACCTCCTGTTGACCGTACGAGGCCGAGAAGGACAGGGTGACAGCGCTCTCCAGGTTCCGTGTGGCAATCCTGCTCAATGTTGCGGTGGTGACCGCAGGGGTGCTCGGGTATCGTTTCCTGCAGGATTACAGCTGGCTCGAAGCCCTTTACATGACTGTCATCACCCTGTCCACGGTGGGGTTTCGCGAGGTCAGACCCTTAGATACGACCGGCCAGCTCTTGACCATCGCTCTGCTGGTAGGGGGGATAGGCGTAGTCTTTTACACCGCTGTGGCAGTAGTCGAGAAAGTGGTCGAAGGGGAGTTTCAGCAGTTCTTTGGCAGGAGGCGTATGGAGAAGCGGATCGGGGCACTTGTGGACCATTATGTCGTGTGCGGGTTTGGCCGCATTGGCGCGGTCCTCTGCCGCGAACTGGTGTCGAAACCAGTCCC
>JANWXO010000297.1 GCA_025057295.1 Candidatus Binatia bacterium
GAGCTTTTTCAGCCGGCGGAGAAACTTGCGGATCTCTTGCTCCGGGGTCGAAAAACGCCGATAGGCCGCTTCCCAGGCTGCGCGTGCATCGTCCATAAGACCATTTTCCACCGTCATTGCCGCGGCAGCCGCAGGATACTGACAAAAAAGCTGGAGAGCACGGTCTGAAATCCCAGGGCAGTGAGGGTGGCTCCGGGAATCACGAAGCGCATAGTGTGGGCGTAGTCCAGCTGCCCAAAGCCAGTGAGACTCCACTGGTATACTGCTCCTACCAACAACCCTACTCCTCCAACAAACGCGCCCAATCCCATGAGCAATCCTTTTTCCAGACTGAACAGTCCGATGAAGCGGGTCAGGCGCGGGTCGTCCGGCAAGAGCCCCTCGCCCACAGCGAAGGTCTTGGTGAAGACGGCAAACAGGATCGACTGATAGCCGAGCAGGATCGCCACACTGGCAAACAGCAACGTATGCGCGTCCAAGGTCACCCCGCCGACCGTGACGCCGGGAAGGGCAAGCCCATACCCGAGCAGGCCAAGGAGGATCAGGAGCATCCCCGGCACGAGAAACAACCAGCGCGGGCTGTACATGAGGAAAAAGCGCAGAGTACGCCAGCCGTCGCGGAAGGTGCGGAGATGCGGCGCATGGGATTTGCGTCCATCGGGATAGAGCGTAATCGGGATCTCCGTGATACGGGCCCCCTGAAAGTGCGCCTTGATGATCATTTCGGTGGCGAACTCCATGCCGATGCAGCGCTGCTGCAGGCGGAGATACAGCTCTTTGGTGAAGCCGCGCAAGCCGCAGTAGACATCATGCACCGGCGCCTTGAACCACCACCGCGCCAGAAAGGAAAACATAGGATTGCCCCACCACCGGTGGAGAAAGGGCATAGCACCAGGCAGGATTCGCCCCTGACCGGCAGGGAAACGACATCCTGCCACTAAATCGAACCCCTCTCGCAACTTGGCGACGAACTTGGGGATCTCCAGGAAATCATAACTCCCGTCTGCATCGCCGATGATCACAAAACGGCCACGGGCGGCGGCGATACCTCCCATCAGAGCTCCACCGTAGCCACGCTGTGGCACCCGCACCAGGCGGGCACCCATTTGCATTGCGATACGCGGCGAATCATCGCTGCTGCCGTTATCCGCGACGATGATTTCCCCATAGATACGGTGCTCTTCCAAAGCTCGCCTGGCCCGCACGATACAGTCCGCCAAGGTATCGGCCTCGTTCAAGCACGGCATAACGATGGACACCTCGACCGCCATCTCCTCTTCGGCAGCCCCGTGCCCCTCCCGCTCACCGGAGCCAGCGCTCGCTCGGACGGGACTGCGTTCTTCCACCTCGCACATCCCTTCAGCTCTCCTGGCTGCCGTCCAATGTCATCCGTCCAGCAGTCCAGCGGTGCGGCAACCGGCATACGCCCAGCTCGCGCGTGGCCCCGCGCACGACGATCTGCCGCTCTACGGTATCGAACAGGCGCAATCCTGCTCCGTCCAAAGCGTGCACCCGCAGGAGATACCGTCCCGGGAGGAGATTCAACTCAGGGATCTCATAGTCGATCGCGTACAGACGCTCGCCGATGCGCTGCGGCACCACCCCATCCATGTCCGTGGACACTCCATAGATCGGCAGACCATCCACCTGCACGAGCCCGATCAGAACCACCGGGGCGTACTCCTCCCCGATGCCCGCCTCGACTACCACGTGCACCCGCAGCGGGTCGCCGAAAGAAAATACTTGGGTATCCTCTCCGGTGCCGCGGTCTACTCTGACCTCGCGGACCCGATTCTCTCCGGCGGCCACCGCTGCCGCCGTGTCACTCGCCCCGCTGCGTTCCTGCCTGCGGGCTTTTTCTTCCAGGTACTCCAGGTACTCCTGCACCACCGTGTGCGCCTCTCCCGTGGCTCGCACCTGCCCATGCCACAGCCACACCGCCTGCTGACACAGCTTGCGGATATGATAACTATTATGCGAACAGAGCAGCAGCGTCCCACCTGCGCCCAAAAACCGCTCCATCCAGCGGATGCACTTCTTTTGAAACGCTTCGTCGCCCACCGCCAAGACCTCGTCCGTCACCAGGATCTCCGGCTCTATAGAGGTCGCCAGCGCAAAAGCGAGGCGCACGGTCATACCGCTGGAATAGGTTTTGAGCGGACGATCGATAAAATCCCCGATATCGGCAAACTCCAGGATGGCGGGCAGCCGCGCGTGCAGCTCTTCCCGCCCGATCCCCATCAGGGCACCGGAGAGGTAGAGATTCTCCCGCCCCGTATACTCGGGGTGGAAACCGATCCCCAGCTCGAGCAAAGCGCCGATGCGACCGCGGACAGCGAGAACACCCTGCGAGGGCAGCGTAATGCCACACAGGAGTTTCAAAAAAGTGCTCTTGCCCGCACCGTTCTCGCCGATCACGCCCCACGCCTCCCCTCGCCGCACCTGGAGCGAGACGTCCCGCAGGGCCCAAAACTCTTGCGCGAGACGCTTCCGCCCGAAGAACAATATCTCCTTGACATGGTCGAGACGACGGCGATACAGGCGATAGCACTTCCCCAGGTGGTGCGTTTCGATCAACACTGGCTCTGGCACACGCGTCGTTGGCCCGCCCATCACGATGCGGAAAGGTATTCCTCGGGCCGGCAAAGTCAATACGCCATTCCCTATCCCGACCGAGTGAGCAGGACAAGGGGCTCGTGCTTCTCGCTGTCGTCGCGACCTGCCCGCAGGCCACGAGCGCGGCACGTCCCTGCGGACCCTTGACAACAGGGGGGAGGAGACATTATAGGCACGTGGAGCGACCATTTTCCGAGATAGGCAGGGAAGTAAGGAGAAAAGAGTGCGGCAGTAGTTGGTTCCGACCGTGTCGGTGCGGCCCACAGGCCGATGAGCTGCGCACTGCGCAGGATTGACTGCAATCATTGGATCCGCTAGAACTGTAGAAACATGCGTCGAGGCAGACTGTTTGTTGTGGTGGCTGGGTTAGTGAGTGGTGGGCTTTTGGCCGTCTCTGCCCCCTCGTGGTATCCACACGCACGTGGGTTGTTGGGTTCCTCTCTCTCGGCTCCTGTCTCCCCTGCCTCACCAGAAGAAGACCGTGCAGCGCTCGCACAGCGAGTGAAGGAGTACTGGCAGGCGCGCATTGCCAACGACGCCCGCCGCTCTTTCCAATACGAGCATCCAGTGCAGCAAACCGCTATCGGGGAACAAACATACACCCGGCGCATCGGTTCCAAGGTGGCGATCCAAGACTTCGCCATCCTCGACATCGTCCTCTCTCCAGAGGGGAACATAGCGGATATCCGCATGAAGGCCACGTATACCTATCGCTTCAACATTCCCGGCGCCAAGCCGCTTACAGTCCCGACCGAATTTACCGATTATTGGCAAAAAGAGGCAGGGATCTGGTATCATGTCCTCGATACCCAGATTATTCCCAACGGGAGGCCGGTTATTGGCAAACAAGCCACATCCGCGGGCTCGAGCCCCGACGGCGACAAGTCGTGATTTTTCTTGACAGATAGTCCAGGGTTCGCTATAGGGGGGAGGCTCTGGCGAGAGGTACGCGAAAGGGGGTGGTACCTGATTCAGAAGCAGGATGGGTGGAAAGGATGGCTTCTTTTGCGCCCCGCCGAGCCCGCATAGGGAAGGACGGAGAATTTGGTATTAACTCGTTGCTAGCTCTAGCAACCAGAAGGGAGGACGGATAGATGGAAGGAACGCGAAAACCCCTGAAGAGGAACGCAGCGCTGGCGGTGCTGACGGCTGCTGCGCTTTTCTGTGTCGCAAGACCAGCCTTTGCCCAAAT